>JACDCA010000001.1 GCA_013694635.1 Acidobacteriota bacterium
TCACGGATCCGGCCGTCGGGGCCTCCACGTGCGCGTCGGGCAACCAGGTATGGAACGGGAAGAGCGGCACCTTGATCGCGAATGCGACGGCGAACGCGAGGAAGAACCAATTTTCCAGATGCCACGGCAGCGTCACGTTGTAGAGATCGAGCAGGTTGAAGCTCGGCGTGCCGTTCGCCTGGGCGTACGTCCATGCCAGGCCGATGATCGCGATCAGCATCAGGACGCTGCCGGCCATCGTGTAGAGGATGAACTTCACGGCGGCGTAAATGCGGCGTTCGTATCCCCAGACCCCGATCAGGAAGTACATCGGGATCAGCATCGCGTCCCAGAAGACGTAGAAGAGGAACAGGTCGATCGAGACGAAGACGCCGAGCATCGCGGTCTCGAGCGCGAGGATGAAGAACATGAAGTTCTTGACACCCTTGGTGACCGATTCCCATGACGACAACAGCGCGAGCGGCGTGAGAAAGCCGGTCAGGACGAGGAGAAACAGGCTGATCCCGTCGACGCCGATCAGGTACTGGATCCCGAAGGTCGGCATCCACGCGTAGCGCTCGACGAACTGGTAGTCCGCGCTGGAGGGATCGAATCGCCACCACAGCCAGAGCGTCGCGGCGAACGTGGCCAGCGAGACCGCCAGCGCGAGGGTGCGCACCAGCGGCTCGCGGTCGGGCCGCTCCCCCCGCCCGCCGACCAGCAGGATCAGCAGCGCGCCGGCGAGGGGCAGAAACACTATCAGTGAGAGCATCATCGATATAGGTAGTAGCCGAGGATCAGCGCGGCGCCGAGGAACAGGGAGGCGGCGTACGCACGGATCGATCCCGTCTGAATCCGGCGGAGGATCGAGCTGCTGCCGCGGACGCCGAGGCCGACCCCGTTGACCGCGGCATCGAGGCCTCCGGCGTCGATACCCTTCCATAGCGCGCCGGTCGAAATGATCCTGATCGGCTGCACGATCGCGGCGTCGTAAATCTCGTCCACGTAGTACTTGTTCAGCAGCAACCGGTGGATCCCCGCGAATTGCCGCGCGATGCGATCGGTTGCCGGACGGTTCCTGCGCCAGAAGTACCAGGCGATGCCGATCCCGGCGACCGCGATGCCGGTCGAGAGCGCCATCAGCATGAGCTCGGTCGAGGTATCTGCGTGCCCGGGCGCCTGGTGTTCTGCCGCGGCAGGCGCCTGCGGTGTCACGCCGGGGGCGGCATCATGCGCCGCGCCGGGCGCAACGAAACTCTCGTGAAGGAACGTCTCGATACGGTTGCTTCCGCCAAGCGCGTGCGGGACGCCGATGAACCCGGCGAGGACGGATCCAATGGCCAGCACGATCAGCGCGAACGCCATCGAAGGCGGCGCGTCGTGCAGGTGCGACGCGCCATGTGCGACGTGCGACGTGCTTACGTGCGACGTGCTACGTGCTCCATGTGCGGCGGGCTCCTCTTCCTCCGGGTGCTCGGGCGGCGCTTCGTGCCGTCGCTCGCCGTGGAAGGCCAGGAACACGAGCCGGAACATGTACGTCGCCGTGAGAAACGCCGTGATCAGGCCGATCACGTACAGCAGGAAGTGGAATTCGGGCCACTCCGCCGTGTACGTCTTCCAGAGGATCTCGTCCTTGCTGAAGAAACCAGCGAAGGGGGGCACGCCGGCAATCGCGACGGCGCCGATGACGAACGTCCAATAGGTGATGGGCAGATGCTTCTTCAGGCCGCCCATGTTCCGGAGGTCCTGCTCGCCGGCCAGGGCGTGGATCACCGCGCCTGAGCCGAGGAAGAGAAGCGCCTTGAAGAACGCGTGCGTATAAAGGTGGAAGATCCCGGCCGCATACGCGCCGACCCCCATCGCAAGAAACATGTACCCGAGCTGCGACACCGTCGAGTACGCCAGGACCCGCTTGATGTCGTTCTGCACCAGGCCGATCGTGCCGGCCATCAACGCGGTGGCGGTGCCGATGGCGGCGACGACGGCGAGGGTGATCGGCGCGTGGGAGAACAGCTCCGCATTGCGCCCGATCATGTAAACACCGGCCGTCACCATCGTCGCCGCATGAATCAGCGCCGAGACGGGTGTGGGGCCTTCCATCGCGTCCGGAAGCCAGACGTACAGCGGTATCTGGGCGGACTTGCCGGTCGCGCCGACAAAGAGCAGCAGCGTCGCGACGGTGATGACGCCCATGGTGGTTTCCCGGCCCATGCTCGACACCGCGGCCGCGACGTCCTGGAAGTCGAGCGTGCCGAACACCGCGAAGATCAGCAGCATGCCCAGGAT
>JACDCA010000040.1 GCA_013694635.1 Acidobacteriota bacterium
GACGCGAAGGTCCGGTACCCTTCGACCTCCTTCTCGTTGGGATTGATGGCGAGGACGCGATAGCCCTTGTGCTCGAAAGCCCGAAGAGCTTTGTTGCCGAACTTGCTGCGATTGCTCGACGCGCCGATGATTGCGACTGTCTTCATCCCGCCATCATAAGCGGCCGTACAATCAATTCATGGCCACGCTTGCCGAAGTTCTCGAGGCGAGAACAGCCGAGGCGGCGCCGGAGCTGGTCGAGTCCATCAGCCGCGACCGGCTGCGGTGCTACGCGTGCGGCCATGAGTGCCCGATCCCCGAGGGGGCCGTGGGCGTCTGCAAGGTCCGCATCAATCGCGGCGGCAAGCTGCTCGTCCCCTGGGGTTACGTGGGCGCGCTGCAGTGCGATCCGATCGAGAAGAAGCCGTTTTTTCACGCGTATCCGGGAGCGCTGGCGTTCAGCTTCGGGATGCTGGGCTGCGACCTGCATTGTTCGTACTGCCAGAACTGGGTGACGTCGCAGGCGCTTCGGGACCCCGAGGCGGTCGCTCCGCCCATTGACGTCGCCCCCGAACAACTCGTGACCGAAGCAGTGCGCCTGGGAGCACGGGTGGTCGTGAGCACCTACAACGAACCGCTGATTACCAGCGAATGGGCGGTCGCCATTTTCAAGGAAGCGCGCGCGGCGGGTCTGAAGACCGCGTATGTGTCCAACGGCAACGGCACGCCGCGCGTGCTGAATTACATCCGCCCCTGGATCGATTTTTATAAAGTCGATCTCAAGTCGTTCGACGACAAGCATTACCGCCAGCTCGGGGGGAGACTCGAGCCGATCCTCCAGACGATCCGTTCGCTTCATGCGATGGGCGTGTGGCTGGAGATCGTGACGCTGCTGATTCCGGGATTCAACAGCTCCGATAACGAGCTCGATCGGCTGACCGCGTTCATCGCGAGCGTCTCACCCGATATCCCGTGGCACGTGACCGCATTCCACAAGGATTACCGGATGAACGATCCGGAGAATACGACGCCGGAGATGCTGATGAACGCAGCGGCGATCGCGCAGCGCAACGGGCTTCGATACGTCTATGCGGGCAACGTCCCCGGACGCGTCGGGGATTTGGAGAACACGCGCTGCCACAATTGCCGCGCGCTCCTCGTCGAGCGCTACGGCTACTTCATCCAGTCCTACCGTGTGACGCCGAAGGGGACCTGCCCCGATTGCGCCACGCCCATCCCCGGCCGATGGAGCCGCCAATTCGACGGACAGATTGCCTCGAGTCCCTTCCTTCCCGGCGGGCGGAGGCTTCGAACTTTTAATTCCTAACTACTAAGCTAACTCCTAACTACTAATCTTAGAAGTTCGAAGCTACTGCTTCAGCAGTGCCTCGATGGCGGTCTTGAAATCGGCATACGGCCGCGCGCCGTAGACGTACTTCAGGACCTTCATCGGCTGTCCGGGCGCGGGGGTGAGGCCGATCACGGTCATGGGTGTACCTGCGATACCCAGCCCCTCGATACGCGTGACGCTGGCCTGGACGCCGGCGGCGTTCCGGCCGCTGCTGAGGCACGCCGAGAATTTCGCCGCGTCGAGGCCAATGCTCTTCGCCTGGGCCACGAGGGCGGCGTCCTCTTTCGCCGGGGCGCTCGCGAAGATACTTGTGTGCATCTCCCAGAATTTCCCCTGCTCCTGTGCGCAGGCCGCCGCCTCGTGTGAGCGCGCCGCCTGGGGATGAAGCTGCGCGATCGGAAAATCGACGAAGATGTACCGCGCCTTGCCGGTGTTGACGAACTCCTTGACGATCTGCGGGAATGTCTGCTGCGCGTGCCGCTTGCAGAACGGGCACTGGTAGTCGGAGATCTCCATGATCGTCAGCGCCGCCCCTGCCTGTCCCAGGGCTGGCTCCCCGTCTGTCGGGATCGTGGCGCCGACGAGACCCGGCACTTCCGGCTCCTCCGCGCTGCGGGGCTGCATCGCCTTCTGCAGAAAGGTCTTGATCGCCTGCAGCTCGCGCTGCATCTGCGCCTGCTGTTCCTTCAGGGCCTGGATTTCGCGCTTCAATGCAGCGAGCTCATCGGCCGGATTCTGCTGGATCGGCGGGGACAGCGAGAGCACGGCGACGAACGTGACTGTGGCGAGCTTGGTCAGCATGGGTTCAATGTAACAGGTTACAGCCGGCGCGCCCGGACGATGCGTACCGGCGGTCTGAGGTTCTGCCCGTCCGCCGGCGCCGCCTGGATCTTTCTCACCACGTCCATGCCTCGGACGACGCGTCCGAACGCGGCGAATCCCTGGCCGTCCGCGTTCCGCTTGCCTCTGAAATCGAGCTCCGGCTGATCGCCGATGCAGATGAAAAACTGGTCACGGGCGCTGTCAGGTTCGCTGCGCGCCATCGACACCGTGCCGTCGGCGTGCGTGAGCTTCGTCACGCTGGTCCGCTCCAGGGAGATCGGCGGAAAGTAATCGCGCGTGCGCGTTGCGCTCGCGCCTGCCTGGATCACTTCGATCTTGACGTCGTTGTTCGGCTGGTTGTCCGGTTTGACAGTGCGATGGAACCGTCCGCCGTTGTAGAACCCGCCGTCCACGTAGCGCAGAAAGTTCGCGGCGGTGTCGGGCGCCCGCACGGTGTCGACCTCGACTTCGACGTCACCGGCATCCGTTTCGATGATGACGCGCGGGAGCGTATCGTCAGCCCTTGAGGGCTGGACTACGTGTGCGAGACCGGCGGCGAACAATCCGACGAGGAGGCCCCAGATCATGCGGGGAAGATTTTACCGGGGTTCAGCAGATTTCGCGGGTCGAAGGCGTGCTTGATCCTCTTCATCAGCGCGATCTCGTCGGGCGACAGTTCGATCGGCAGGAACGGCGCTTTCGAAAAGCCGATGCCATGCTCGCCGCTGATCGACCCTTCGAGCGCGACGACCCCTTCGAACAGCACCTTCTCGGCTTCGCGCGCCCGCTGCACTTCCTCACGGTCGTCGGGCGACACCATGATGTTGACGTGGATGTTGCCGTCGCCGGCGTGGCCGAAGCAGGGAATCCGGAGGCAGTAGGCGGCCCGTATCCGTTCGACGAGCGCGAACAGCTCGGGGATGCGCCCTTTTGGCACCACGACGTCATGATTGAACTTGAGCGCCGCGACCGTCCGCAGCGAGTGCGACAGCTCGCGGCGGAGACGCCAGAGGTCCTGCCGTCCGGCCTCGTCGCGCGCGCGGAGGATCTCGGTGGCCCCCGCCGCGCGGCACGCTTCCTCCACCCGCGCCGCCTCCTCGGCCGCGGCATCGGGGGTGCCGTCCACTTCGACGAGGAGAACCGCGCCCGTGCCGTAGGGAGCAAGCGACGGATCCCGAAGGTAGTCCGCGGCCGCGCGCAGCGACTCGCCGTCGATGAGCTCGAGCGCCGCCGGCACGACACGCTTCCGGATCACACCGGTGACCGCCGCGACCGCGGCGCTGACGTCCTTGAACGAGGCGCGAAGCGTCGCCTGGAACGGCGGCCGCGGCACGAGCCTCAGGATGATCTTCGTGATGACCGCCAGCGTCCCCTCGGATCCGACCAGCAGCTGCGTGAGGTCGTACCCGACGACGTTCTTGACCACCTTCCCGCCGGTTTCGATCACTTCGCCCGTGGGCAGCACGGCTTCCAGCCCGAGAACGTAGCGCTTGGTCGTGCCGTACTTGAATGCCCGAGGGCCACCCGCGCACTCCGCGACGTTCCCGCCGATGGTCGATTGCTTCAGCGACGCCGGGTCCGGCGGATAGAACAGCCCGAGCTTCTCCACGGCGTCCTGCAGGTCGGCGGTGATGACGTTCGGTTCGACCACCGCGATGAGGTTCTGCTCGTCGATCTCGAGGATGCGATTCATGCGCTCCATCGCGATTACGACGCCCCCCTGCAGTGGCACCGCGCCCCCCGTGTAGCCGGTGCCGGCGCCGCGCGGCACGAACGGCACACCGTGCTCCGCGCACAGTTGCACGATGCGTGCGACGTCCGCGGTGGTTCCGGGAAATACCACGACGTCCGCCGGGTAGCCGCGTTTGAGCGCGTCGGCGCCATAGACGCGCCTCGCCTCATCGTCGGTCCGGACGTGCGGCTCGCCGACGATCGACGTGAGCTCGGGGAGCAGGTCCTGTATCGGCAAGGAAACCATGAACGATGAATGATGAACGTTGAATGTGGGCTCAAGAATCAGTGTTCAACATTCATCGTTCATAGTTCATCGTTTCCTCCCGTTGTTCCACGGAGCGGACGAAGCTGATGATGCGATCGACGCCGCGGCGCAGCTCCTTCAACGATGTCGCGTACGAGATGCGGAGAAAACCAGGAGCGTCGAAGGCCTCGCCGGGAGTGACGGCAACGCGTGACTGATCGAGGAGCGCCTGGGCGAGCTCCGCGGATGTCCTGATGCCGTCGGGCGACAGGAAGTCGGAGACGTCGACGAATAGGTAAAACGCGCCGGCCGGTTTCTGCGCGCGCAGACGAGGCTCCTCGCCAATCCACGCGTGGAGCTGGTCGCGGCGCACGCGGTACTCCTGCAACATCTCCGTCACGCAGTCCTGCGGTCCCGTGAGGGCCGCAGTCACGGCCTTCTGAGTGATCGAACAGACGTTGGACGTCGAATGGCTCTGCAACGCGTTGGACGCATTCACAAGCGCAGCCGGCGCGACTGCCCAGCCGCACCGCCAGCCGGTCATCGCGTACGCCTTCGAGGCGGAGCCGCAGAGCACCGTCCGGTCGCGCATCCTCGCAGCCAGCACGCCCGGCAGATTGTGCGGCACCTCGTCATAAATCAACCGCTCGTAGCAGAGATCCAACAGGATCCAGATACCCCGGCCGGCTGCTTCGTCGGCGATCGCGGCGACGTCCTTCTCGCTGATGAGCGCACCCGTCGGGTTGCACGGCGAGTTGAGGACGATGCCCTTCGTCCGCGGCGTGAACGCCGACAGCACCGCGTCGGCGCGGAGCTGGAACCGTTCGTCCGCATGGGTGCGGACGATGACGGGCGTCGCGTCCGCCAGCTTGATCTGCTCGACGAGCGTAGGCCAGCCGGGCATGTGCGTGATGACTTCGTCGCCGCTGCCGAACAGGCACATGGCGGCGTTGTAGAGTGCCTGCTTCCCGCCAGCGGAGATGATCGTCTCGGCGGGCGTGTACTCGACTCCGTAGTCGCCGCGGTAGCGGTCGCACACGGCCTGTTTCAGCTCCTGCGTACCTGAATTGGTCGTGTACTTCGTGAAGTTCGCGTCGATCGCCGCGTGCGCGGCGGCGCCGATGTGCTCAGGCGTCGGAAAATCCGGCTCGCCCGCGCCGAGATCGACAACGTCGATTCCCTGCGCTTTGAGCTTCAACGCGTCCGCCGCCACTTTCATCGTCGGGGAAACACCGATGCGCTTCGTCCGGTCGGCGAGCATGCTCAGGCTTTCAGCGTCTCGTGCGAGAGCTTCTTGTCGCGCAGGCGCTCTTCGACGAGCCGCGGCACCAGTCCGCTGACGCTGCCACCGAGCGCGACCACCTCTTTCACCAGCCGCGAGCTCACGTACGTGTATGTTTCGGCGGGCATCATGAACACCGTTTCGACGTCCGGGTTCAGGCGCCGGTTCATCAGCGCCATCTGCATCTCGTACTCGAAGTCCGAAATGGCGCGCAGGCCCCGGACGATGACGCTGGCGCGCTTGCGGCGAGCGTAGTCGACGAGGAGCCCGTCGAAGGTATCCACTTCGACATTGGGCCATTCCCGAAACACGCTACGCGCGATGTCCACGCGCTCGGGGACGGTGAAGAGCGGCGATTTCTCGAGATTCATCAACACGCCGACGACAATGCGATCGAACAGCCGCGACCCGCGCTGGATGATGTCCACGTGGCCGTTCGTCAGTGGATCGAACGAACCAGGGTAGATGGCGATGTTTTCCGACATGTCTCGATTGGCGAATGGCGAATGGCGATTTACGGATTGCCGATTGACGATTCCTTATTGTCTCAGTTCCGTCTGCGATAGAAGGCCAGCGCACTGTCGCCGTGGATAACCTCGCGCGTGCGCTCGAGGGCGCCAACCGCTGCGGGCGCGGGATCGCGGGTGGCGTGCTCCACGATCAGCAGCGTTTCCGGCCCTACCAGGAGCGAGCCCGCCTGCAGCGCAGCGCTCAGTTGGCCGGCGCCGTATGGCGGGTCGAGGAAGATCAGATCGAACTCGCCACCCGACCGCGCCGCGGCTGCAAATCCCGCGCGGATAATAGCATAGCGGTCGGCGATGCCACAGCTGCGGAGGTTGGTCTCGATGAGCGCCTGCGCGCGCCGATCCGATTCGACAAACGTCACGTGGGCAGCTCCCCTGCTGAGCGCTTCGATACCGACCGCACCGGTGCCTGCATAGCCGTCCAGCACGCGGGCCCCCTCGATCCTCGGCGCGAGAATATTGAACAGCGTCTCGCGCAGCCGGTCCGACGTTGGCCGCAACCCCGGCCAGTCAGGGGCCTCGAGCCGTCGCCCCTTCAGAGTCCCCGCGATGATACGCACCTCCGGTCACTCCTAACTGATAACTGGTAACTTCACGATCACCCTACTCCCACCAGCCCGAACCTCTGCGCCCAGCTTTCCTTGACGAAGGCCGCAAGCGATTCGTGCTGGGCGGGATCGTCGAGCGCGGCCCCGGCCTCGCGGCGCGCCGCTTCCATCACCTGGTGGTCGCGGACGATGTCGCCGACCCGGAGTGTAGGGAGCCCTGATTGCCGCGTGCCGAAGAAGTCCCCCGGCCCGCGCAGCGCCAGATCCCTCTCCGCGATTACGAAGCCGTCGGTCGTATCGGTGAGTGCCTTGAGCCGGTCGCGTCCCTGGTCGGTAAGCGGGGCCTGATACAAGAGTACGCAGAACGACTGGTGCGCCCCCCGGCCGACGCGGCCGCGCAGCTGATGGAGCTGGGAGAGGCCGAACCGTTCCGCGTGCTCCACGAGCATGACGGACGCGTTCGCCACGTCGACGCCCACTTCGACGACAGTCGTCGACACGAGAATGTGGTACTCGCCGCGCGCGAACGCCTGCATCACGTGGTCCTTGGCATCCTGCTTCATCCGGCCGTGAAGGAGCGCCACGCGGTACGCGGGAAAAATATCGTGGGCGAGATGGTCGGCCATCTCCGTCGCGGCCCTGAGATCCACCTTCTCTGATTCTTCGACCAGCGGATAGATCACGTAGGCCTGCCGCCCGGCATCGATCTGTGTACGGATGAACTCGTAGATCTCCTCGCGACGCGACTCCGGCCTGGCGGTCGTCCTGATCGCGTGGCGCCCCGGCGGCATCTCGCGCATGATCGAGACGTCCAGGTCGCCGTACGTCGTCAACGCCAGCGTCCGCGGGATCGGCGTCGCCGTCATGACGAGCACGTCCGGATGCTGCCCCTTGGAGCGCAACGACGCCCGCTGCAGCACACCAAAACGGTGCTGTTCGTCGATGATGACGAGCCCCAGCTCGCGAAAGCCCACCGCCCCTTCCACCAGCGCGTGCGTGCCGACGGCCAGGTGTATAGATCCGCCGGAGAGCTCCGCCTGCAGTTCCCGCCGCTTCTTCGCGGCCGTCGCACCGGTGAGCAGCGCGATCCGGAAGCGCGACGTTTCGAGCAG
>JACDCA010000060.1 GCA_013694635.1 Acidobacteriota bacterium
CGGCGCAGCTCGACCGTCAGCGGTTCTGGGGGATGACGCTCGACGGCGCCACCCTGCTGACAGCTTTCAACCGCGGCGGTCCCGAAGCGTACTGGCGTGAACGACTTGCGCAAATGGGACGGCACCAGGATGCACCCGCCTTTGTGAACGCCGCGTTCGCGACCGCGTGGTGCCATCTCGAGGACTACGACCAGGCGCTCAATTATGTCGAGCGGATGGTAGACGCCCACGTTGGAGGTGCCGTTTTCATCGGGGTGGACAGGACGCTCGCGAAAATGCGTGGAATCCCTCGCTACGACGCGGTGCTCAGGCGGGTCGGGTCTCCCCTGGCGCAAAAGGCTTGAGGACGGCGTACAAAGTCGAGATGATCGCCACCGGCACGCCCGCCGCGACCGCGCGGCGGACGACGGCGCCGTGAAGCGCCTCCACTTCGATCCTTTTCCCCTGTGCCAGATCGATCAGCAGCGACGACCGCATCGTTCCCGGTATCCCGTCGATGTACTTTTCGATCTTTTCGATGACGTCTACGGCGACAGGCACGCCTTCGGCACGCGCGAGCCGCTCGATCTCGCGACACGCGTCGAGGAATTGCGCCCTGATGAACGGATCCGCCCATACGGGGCCGATCGGCAGGCGCGTCGCGCCGGTGAAACCGGCGAGCGGCACGAGGAAGATGAACTTCTCCCAGATCGGCACGCGGCCATCGCCGGCAGTCTCGGATTGAATGTCTGCGCCTGAAAGCGCCTCGTGGAGCGTGGAAACACGTGACGAGTGGCGCGGCAGCGACCCGAACACCTCGCCGAACACGATCCGGCGGTGGGTGCCGGTCTGCTCGATCAGTCCCGGCGCGCTCAACGCGGTCGCGATGTAGGTCGTTCCGCCGATCACGCGGGCCTCGCCGGCAATCGCCGCCACCTCGCCGATGCTGTCGATCCCGTTCTGCAACGTGAGAACGATCGTCTTCTCGCCGAGCATGGGGCGGACAAGGGGCAACGCCGTCGCGTTGTCGTAGGCCTTTACCGCGACGATCACCAGGTCGACCTCGCCCACGGCGACGGTGTCTTCCTCGGCGCGGCATTGCACCGTGAAGTCGCCGAGCGCGGGACTCCGGATCTCGAGACCGCGCGCCCTGATAGCCGAGAGATGTTCGCCGCGCGCGACCAGGATCACCTCGTGACCCGCGCGTGCCAGCTTCGCCCCGTAGTACCCACCGACGGCGCCCGATCCCAGAACTGCTATTCGCATGGACAGAAGAGGGGCCCACTTTAGAGGACCCGGCGAGGACCTCTCTTAGACAGAAGATAAACAGGCACGCCGATGACGAGCAGGCCCAGGCCTGCGAGCGATTCGACGGGCTTCTCGAAAAGGGTGTTGATCACGAACGCGACCGACCCGAGGACGAACACCAGGGGGACCACCGGGTAACCCCAGACGCGATACGGGCGCGGGACCTCGGGACGGATCCGGCGCAGCCGGAACAGGGCCATCCCCGCCACGACGCTGAACAGAATCGACGAGAACATCACGTAGGTGAACAACTGCTCGTAGGTGCCCGTCAGCGTCAGGATCATCGACCAGGCAGTGAGCGCGACGATGGCGACGTGAGGGGTGCGATAGCGTGGGTGGACGCGGCTGGCCGCCGGAAAGAAGACGCCGTCGCTACCCATCGCGAACAGAATGCGTGACCCCCCAAGAATCCCGGCGGCGTTGCAACCGAACGTCGAGACGACCACGGTGAGCGCGATGAACGTCGCGCCGGCTGGCCCCATCAAAGCCGTCGCGGCCTTCTCGGCGATCCGAGTGACGCCCCGCATCTCCTCGATGCTGAGCGCGTAAAGATACGCGAGGTTGACGGCCAGGTAGATCGCCATCAGCGCGAGGACGCCGATGAACAGCGCACGTGGGACGTTACGCTGGGGATCCTTGATCTCCCCCGCGGCGTAGGTCATGAAGTACCATGCCTCGTAGGTCCAGAGGACGGCAATCATCGCTATGCCGAAAGAGGCGAGCGGTCTCGTAATCTCCGCCGGAACGACGGGAGTGAATGCCGGCTGGACGTTGGCGGCGAGGACCGCCATGATCGGCAGCGCGGCCAGCCCGGCCACCTTCGCAATCGTGAGCACGAAGTTGACCATGCTGCCGCTTCGAACGCCCACGTAGTTGACTGCGCCCAGTACGGCGAGCGAGACGGCAGCGACGACCTGCCCGGGCGAAATTGTGAGGCCCCCCCACGGGCTCGGCACCGACATGAGCACCGTGGTGGTGGAGAACGCGGGCACGAAAAAACTCAAATACTCAGCGAACCCGACGGCCACGCCCGCGATCCCGCCGCTTATTACGACGAGCATCGCGACCCAACCGTAGAGAAACGCCGGCAACTCTCCGTACGCCTCGCGCAAGAAGACGTAGACGCCCCCCGAACGCGGAAACATGGCTCCCATCTCAGCGTAGGTGAGGCCCCCCGCGATCGTGAGAACGCCACCGAGCGTCCAGGCGAGGAGGAGCAGGGACGCCGATGGGATGTGCGCGGCCATCCCCCCCGTCGTCAAAAAAATGCCCGAGCCGATGACACTGCCGACCACGAGCATGATGGCGGCAGCCAGGCC
>JACDCA010000065.1 GCA_013694635.1 Acidobacteriota bacterium
CCTGCAGAGAGCTGACCCATGCAACCGACGACGACCCGGCAGAGCCACGCGGGCGGCCCGCTCGGGCACCTCCTGCGCGAGTGGCGATCCGTCCGCGGGCTGAGTCAGCTCGATCTTGCGATGCGCGCCGGTTTTTCGACGCGACACGTGAGTTTCGTCGAAACGGGACGGACGCAACCAAGTCGCCAGGCGCTGCTCGTGCTGGCCGAGACCCTCGACGTGCAGCCGGAGTTCCTCCGCGCGCGCGCGGCGGCAATCGCCAGCCGTCACTCGTAGTCAGGCAGCGTACCGCGCCACGTCAGGAAGTGGGCGTCGGTTACAATCCGTCGCATCATGAAGCAGCGGCGCGCGGCCATATGGCCTGCAGCCAGAGCCGCGAACGCGCAGGAAACCTCCGCGCACCTGGTCAGGAAGTGACATGCCTCTGGACTCGGGAGACCGGCTCGGCCCCTACGAGATCCGCACGCTCCTGGGCGTGGGCGGCATGGGTGAGGTGTATCGCGGTCGGGATACCCGCCTCGGACGCGATGTTGCACTGAAGGTCATTTCACCCAGGCTGGTCGGCGACGACTCCTCGCGTCGTCGGTTCGAGCGCGAGGCGCGAGCCGCCTCCGCTCTCAACCACCCGTCGATCGTCACCGTGTACGACGTTGGAGAGCATGAGGGCGTCTCCTGGATCGCGATGGAGTGGGTCGACGGTCGAACGCTGCGCCAGGTGTTCGTCGATGGACGCCTCGCCATCCCCGAGGCGTGGTCAATTGCGCGCCAGATCGCGGACGGCCTGGCAGCGGCGCATGCGAAGGGAGTCGTCCACCGCGATCTCAAACCCGAGAACGTCATGATCGCGAGCGACGGGCGCATCAAGATCCTCGACTTTGGCCTGGCCAGGCAGAGCCTGCCCGGCGGGTTCGACAGCTCGCTGGCGGCTGCCGAAACGATGGCAGAGATGGGGGCGACGGTCGACGGAGTCATTTTGGGGACGGTCGGTTACATGTCGCCCGAGCAGGCGGCGGGAGGGGCGGTCGATTTCCGGTCCGATCAGTTCGCGTTTAGTCTGCTGGTATACGAGATGCTGGCGGGGCGCCGCGCCTTCGCCCACGCCAGCGCGGTAGAGACTCTCTGGGCGACGATTCGTGAAGACCCACTTCCGCTCGCGTCGATCCGGACCGATCTTCCAGACGCACTGGACCAGGCTGTCAGCCGGTGCCTGTCGAAAAAGCCGGATGAACGATTCGCCTCGACGCGCGATCTCGCAGCGGCCCTCGAGCGTGCAGGAGACGCACTGGGGGATACGGCGGCCCCGGCCCCTGCACAGGCGCAGGGCACGATACCGACGGTGCTTCTGCCGGCCGAGGCGCCGGTCGCCCCTGCACCGCGATCTGCGGCGTTGCTGCGGCGCACCGGTATCATCGGCGGCGCTGCGCTCGGCATCGCTCTCGTCCTTGCGATCGGGGCCTTCATCTGGAAGGGTTTCATCGCCGCACCGGCAGCGATCGATTCGCTGGCGGTCCTCCCGTTCGAGAACGGGAGCGCCGACCCGAATTCGGATTACCTGGGCGACGAACTCACCGAAAGCCTCATCAATCAGATGACTCGCGTTTCGTCACTGACGGTCATGGCGCGCGCCACAGTATTCCGCTACAAGGGGACCAGCGACCCGCAAAAAGCAGGACGAGACCTGCAGGTGCGGGCCGTCCTCACCGGCAGGGTGGCCCGCCGCGGAAATGACCTGTCCGTCTCAGTGGAGTTGATCGACACCGCGACGGGCGCGCAGCTCTGGAATCACACGTACCACACCCCGGCCGCCGACCTGCTTCGCGTCCAGGACACCATCGCGTCGGAGATCTCGGACAAACTTCGGCTGCGTCTTTCGGGGGTTGAGAAGCGCGCGCTTGGTGGGCAGGGCACTGACAATCCTGAGGCGTACGAGCTCTACCTCAAAGCACGGCATCTCATGGTGAATGGCACCGAAGAGGACGATCTGGAAGCACAGAGGTTGTTCCAGAACGCGGTCGGGAAGGATCCGCGATTCGTCGACGCGCACCTCGGTATCGCCAGCATCTACATACGCCGGGCGGGTGACGGTTACGCGCCGCCCCGGGAAGCATGGGCGAAAGCTGACGAACATCTGCAGAAGGTGCGCAGTCTGGACCCCGATAATTTCGGCATTCGCGCCAATCTCGCGGCGCGCCGTTTTCTTCTCGAGTGGGACTGGCCGGCAGCCGAGCGGGGTTTCCGCGAACTGAGCGCCGACCCGCGCGTGTTTCTCGGGAACAAATACCATCCCGCGACGATGTTCTTCTGGGCGCGCGGCTGGACCGACCAGGCGGTCGATCTTCTCGATCGTGCGCTGCGCGTCGATCCCGGGAACCTCGAGTCCAGGGTCATGCGTGGTGATCTTCTGTACCACGCCGGCAAGCTCGACGAGGCAATGGCGTATTACCGCGCGATCATCGAGGTTGCCCCGGACGATGCGCGGCCGGTCTTTGGCCTGGCCGAGGTCCTGAAGCGCAAGGGGGACATCCAGGCCGCGATCGGAACGCTTCGCCACGCGTACGGGCTGGCCGGAGAAGACGATGCTGCCAGGGCCCTGGCTACGGCGCGCACCGAGCGGGACTACGAAACCGCTCAGGCAAGTGTCGCCGGAGGGCGGCTCGGTATCTTGGAGGAGCTGGCTCGAGAGCGCTACGTGTCGCCTCTGGACTTCGCGCGCTTGCACGCTCAGATCGGCCAGGCCGACAAGGCATTCCATTACTTGAACTTAGCTCTCGACGAGCGGTCCCCGATGGTCGTCCTCCTGAAGGTAGATCCGGCTTGGGACCTCATCCGCGACGACGCGCGTTTCGCGGCGGTCGTTCGTCGCGTCGGCATTCCATGAACTAATCGTCAGGGCCGGTGTATGTTAGTATTAGAAGTTCAAAAAATTGCCCGTAAAGGTGGGGAGACTTCGATGAAACGCCGATTTCTGATGCTAGGCGCCGTCGCCGTTGTCGGGGTGTTGATGTCCGGCGATC
>JACDCA010000077.1 GCA_013694635.1 Acidobacteriota bacterium
CGGCGCCGCACGCCAGTCGCTCGCGGATCCCGACTGGTTCCTGAAGATGCGTCTCGGACGCGGCGACGAGGTGCGGCGATGCTGCTACACCAACTATTGCGAAGGGCTCGACCAGATGCACAAGCAGGTGACGTGCAAGCTGTGGGACAGGGAAGCGCTCGATGAAAGCGCGGTTCCGCTGACAGCCGATGGCAAGAGACGGCTGATCGCGCCGCGGTGGAAGTAGTCAGTAGTCAGTAATCGGTTATCCGTAAAGAGTGAGTTTCTGAATGCGGATTGTGATTGTGGGCGCTGGTCCGGCGGGGTTGTACTTCGCGCTGCTCATGAAGCGGCAGGACGCGTCGCACGAGGTGACGATCCTCGAGCGTGACGGACCGGACGACACGTTCGGCTGGGGCATCGTGTTTTCGGACCAGACATTCGACTATCTGCGTGAGAGCGATGCGCCGTCCTATGCCGCGATCACCGGCGCCTGCGAGAAGTGGGACAACGTCGATATCGTCCATCGCAGCGAGCGGATCAGCGTCCGGGGCAATCGTTTTTCGGGGGTTGCGAGGATCAGGTTCCTGAACATCCTGCAGGACCGCTGTCGCGAGCTCGGCGTCGATCTCCGCTTCCACCAGCCGGTCACGGATCTCCCTGCGCTTCCCCGGTGCGACGTCCTCGTCGGCGCCGACGGTGCCAACAGCACCGTCCGCCGCATGCGTGAGCCGCTCTTTCAGCCAACCATCGAGCACGGGCGCAACAAGTACATCTGGCTGGGGACGCCGAAGCTGTTCCACGGGCTGACGCTCACGTTCGTCGACCATCCGACCGGTGTCTACGCCGCGCACTCCTACAGGTTCGACAGCGCGACCAGCACGTTCATCGTCGAGTGCAGCGAAGCGACGTGGCGCGCCGCCCGGCTGGACGCCATGGGCGAACAGGAAACCTGCGCCTGGCTCGAGGAGATTTTCCGTGACCATCTCGGCGGGCAGCCGCTGCTGACGAAGAACTTCGTGAAGTGGCTGAACTTTCCGCTCGTGCGCAACGCCAGGTGGTACGGTGACGATGTGGTGCTGCTCGGGGATGCGCTCCACACGGCGCATTTTTCGATTGGATCGGGGACAAAGCTGGCCCTCGAGGACGCGATCGTCCTCTCGCAGGCCTTCGCACGCGCACAGACATCGGCCGCGGCGTTGCCGCTGTTCGAAGAAATGCGGCGGCCGCGGGTGGAGCAGTATCAGCAGGCGGCGATGGACAGCCTGCGATGGTTCGAGCAGATGGGGGAGTACATGCACCTGGCGCCCCTGGCGTTTGCCGTCGAGGCGATGACGCGCAGCAAACGGGTGGACGTCGAAAAACTGAAGCAGCGGGACCCGGTATTCGCCGCACGGGCCGCGGAGTTTCTTACAGGAGATCAGGAGATCAAGAGCGCTTTAGGTTTGGACAAGAGATCAGGAGATCAGGAGAACCTTTAAGTTTCCTGATCTCCTGATCTGCTGTTAACAGCCCGACGATTATGGTCAATCCCTCCGAGTACTGGAATCCTAAGAACGAGACAATGCCGCGCGAGGAGCTGCGGGCGCTGCAGCACGTAAAGCTGAAGCGGCTCTGCGAGTGGGCGTATGCGAAATGCGAGTTCCACCGCCGCCGCTGGGAGGCCGCGGGATTTCATCCCGACCAGCTGCGCACACTCGACGACCTGCGCCGGATTCCTTTCATGACACGCGCGGAATGGATGGACGCCCAGGCCGAGGCGCCGCCGTTCGGCCCGCTCCTCGCCGTGCCGCCAGCCAGCGCCATCCGGTATCACACGACGTCCGGCACGACCGGCCGCACGCCGCTTCGCGTGCTGGACGGCGCGAAAGACTGGGAGTGGATCGCCGAGATGTGGGGCTATGGGCTATGGGGTTTCGGCCTGCGCCCGCACGACATCGTCCTGTTCGCCTTCTCGTACGGCACGTTCATCGGGTTCTGGGGTGCACATTACGCGTGCGAGAAAATCGGATGCCTCGTGCTGTCCACGGGGAGCGCCACGACGGAGTCGCGGGTGAAGAGCCTGCTGGACATGGGGGTCACGACCGTCTGTTCGACGCCGACCTACGCCCTGCGCATGTGGCAGGCGGCCGCGGAGATGGGCATCGATCTCGCCCGCGACACCGCGGTGAACAAGGTGATCGTTTCAGGGGAGCCGGCCGGATCAATCCCCGCGGTGAAGCGCCAGCTCGAAACCGCGTGGGGCGCAAAGGTCGGCGACACCGCCGGCATGACCGAGATCGGCAGCATCATGGTGTTCGAATGCAGCCGGCAGCCCGGCGGCACGCACATCATCGAGGACCACTTCATCGAAGAGACTCTCGAGTACGACGGCGACCGCGTCGTGCCGTACGGCGAGCGCGCCGAACGCGTCGTGACATCGTTCGGCCGTGGATTCATTCCGCTGATCCGCTATCGAACGAACGACCTCGTCGTGAAGATTCCCTACACGTCATGCGACTGCGGGCGCACCGGGGACCTCTATCAGGGAGGCATCCAGGGACGCTGGGACGACATGAAGCTCGTGCGCGGCACCAACATTTATCCGCGCGCCGTCGAATCCATCGTCCGCGAGTGCGCCGCCGTGGACGAGTTTCAGATCCTGCTCACGCGGGAAGGTGTCCTGGACGAAATCTGCATCCTGGTGGAGCTCAAACCCGGCCGCGAGGACCATTGGGACGCATTGAGCAGACGCCTCCATGTGGATCTCGCGGACGCCCACGAAGGCCTCCGCTTCAAGGTGGAACAGGCTGCGGCCAACGTCTTGCCGCGGTTCGAACTGAAGGCCAAGAGACTGGTGGACAAGCGACCGGCGGCGGACTATTCGACCTGAGTCTCACAGGAGGCCAGGAAATCGCGAACTCTACTGGGTGGGGGTGTGATGATCGAGAGGGACTTGCTCGGGCGGCCGGTGACTGCCACGGAATCGCAGCTGTTCGAGATCTACGCGGAGCTGAAAGGGCTGGCCGGGCGCGTCGATTTGCCGCCGTGCGCCGAGCGCAACGTGAAAAAGGCTC
>JACDCA010000101.1 GCA_013694635.1 Acidobacteriota bacterium
GGCTGGCACCATTGTAAACCCCCGGAGGGACCCGTGCCACCGGGCCGTTTCGCCTAGGTCGGCGCCTGATGCGACCGCGTGTGGAACCCGGCCCCTTCGAGCGACCGCCGCATATCGGCAAATGCCTCCGCTGCGGCGGGGGGCAGCTGCATCTCGGGGCGCCGGAGCAGTCGGTCGACGTTGTAGCTGCGAAATCGGATGCCTTCCATATGGAAGGCCGCGGCCGCGCGGGCCAGCGCCTCGCACTCCTCGAGCAGGGCGTTGCGCAGATCGCTCTCGGGCTCCTGCCGGACGATGGCGATCAGTTCCTGGATCCGCTTGTTGGCCGCTTCGCGATGTTCGAGGGTCGTCACTTCCTCAACTTTACAACGGGACCCTGCTATGCGCAGCCTCATCTGGCGCGGGTGTTGCTGTTGCAGCCAAACGCCGCAGAAGCCGTGCGGCCACTGACGAGGTAGTCTGTGCCAAACCCCAGGAGCCGCCGTCCGAAGCGGATCACCCCCGAAGAGCGAAAGTCGCTGACGCATGGCGACTTCTGGATACCCGACGTCGAGCGGGACATCTATCGTCGCGCCCTCGAGGCGCTCAACGCAGCGGAAATTCCTTACATCGTTGCCGGCGCATACGCGATCTACGAACACACCGGAATCTATCGCCAGACGAAGGACCTGGACCTGTTCTTCGAGCCGTCCGCCGTGGTGCCCGCCGCGCGCGCGCTGCGCGATGCCGGCTTTGTGACACGTCTCGAGGATGAACACTGGCTCGCGAAGGCGACGGTGGGGGAGTATTTTGTCGATCTGATCTATGGGATGGGCAACGGGATCGCCTTGATCGATGAGGGATGGATCCGGAACAGCCACCCCAGCATCCTCGCGGCGACACCGGTCCGCATCGCGCCCGCAGAGGAACTGATCTGGCATCGTCTGTTCATCAGCGAGCGGCACCGCCACGATATGTCGGACATCGTCCACCTGATACTGTGCCTTGGAGATTCGCTCGACTGGCGCCGCCTGGTCGATCGCGTCGGCGTCAACTGGCCGCTGCTCCTCTCGCAAGTGCTGATGTTCACCTACGTATATCCCGGGTATAAGAGCAACATACCGTCCTGGGTACCGGAACAGCTGATGGAGCTGGCGCGCGAGGAATTCGCGCGCGAAGAGGAGGACGTGGACTTCACGCGAGGCCCGATGATCTCGCGCTTCAGTTTCACGATCGACGTTCGCGAGTGGGGCTTTGCTGATCCCAGGTCGGAGCTGGTGCGCGAGGCGCGCAGCAGACCCGAAATCCGCGCGATCGCCGAAGCGGACGTCTGGGACGAGCGCGAGGAAGCGCCGCGCGAGGAGACGTCAACGCCCGCGGCGTGATACGAACTGCGTCGCGGATGCCGTGTCCGCGTCGATGCCAGGCAACGCCCAGAACGCCTTGTCGGGTGTGCCACCGACGCGGGTGACCGCGAGAATGATGCGCCACTGCCGGCCGTCCGGCCGGTAGAACAGACTCCATTGCCATCCGGCATACCGCGACAGGTCGGCGTTCAGCGGAACCCATCCACGCGCGCTTTCGCCCCCAGTCACCGTCCGCTCGACGAGTGGCTCGTAGATGCGCTGGTCGCTGATGGCAATCCTGAACGTTGCGGCATCGTTTTCTCCGCCGCTGAGGCCGACCGACGTATTCAGCGTCCCGCGCGCGGGTACCGCCATCTGCCAGATGATGCGGCTGTCGGGAGGAACGGCGAGACTGGATCGCGTGTCGGTACCGAAGGTCCGTTCCTCGATGTGTAATTCTGCTTTCGCGGGACGTCTCTCGGCGACGCCGGACGTCAGGAGGTCGACCACGCGCACCTGCGGGTCGTTTGCGGCGGTGCAGCCGGCGAGGGTGAGCAGGACGGCCGCGAGCGCCGCTGTGCGTGCTGTTGCTCGCATTCGGTCGCGCGATTTTACCATCCGGATTTCGGGTCACCGTCGCCGGGAGATTCCCTCGGCGGCGGCTCGGCCGCTCGACCACGCCCATTGAAAGTTGAAGCCGCCGATCCGGCCATCGACGTCCAGCATCTCGCCGACCAGGAAGAGCGACGGGCACTTGCGCGATTCCATCGTCGATGGATCGATCTCCTCGAGGGGCACGCCGCCCGCGGTCGCCTCGGCATAGTCGTATCCGCGGCTGCCGGTGACGCTGAGAGGCAACGCGGTGAGTGCGTGGGCAAGACGCCGGCGGTCCGTGCGCGAGAAGTCCGCGAGCAGGGTGGCGGACGCGATACCGGCGTGCGCGACCAGCGCATCGGCCACCGAGGCCGGCAGTTCTTCGGCAAGCGCGTTCCGAACACTGGTTCTCGGCCTGGCGGCGGCCCGTGCGGTCCAGCGCACGTCCACGGCGTCGAAGCTCTCACCCGGGACGAAACTGACCGAGAGTGCGGTCCGCCTTCCTTGCAGGTGCCCTCGCAGGACGTGGCGCGAGGCATCGAGTGCGGCGGGACCGCTGATGCCGAAGTGCGTCCACAGAAGCGAACCGCGCAGCCGCTCCGCTGCCCGCCCGTCGTACCACACTGTCAACTCTGCTTCATGCGCCACGCCGGAGAGCGACGCGTGAAAGCCGTTCGAGAGCATCAATGGCGCGAGCGCCGGCGTCGGAGGGACAAGTGAATGCCCCAGGGATTGTGCGATGCCGAATCCCCCTCCGTCACTGCCGGTTTTCGGGAGTGAGAGACCGCCTGTCGCCAGCACGACAGCGCCCGCCTCTGTCGGCCCGCGCGACGTCTGCAGCGTGAACCCACTGCCTGCGGTCACCGCATGCACACGGGTTGACGCCGACACCGTGACGCCGGCGTCGTCGGCGGCGCGCAGCAGCGCGTCGAGGACGTCACGCGAGCGATCGGATCGCGGAAAGAGCTTGCCGCCGCCTTCTTCCTTCAGCGGCACTCCGATCCGCTCGAAGAAGGCAATCGTCGAAGGCACAGGCAGGGCCCGCAGCACGCGACGGATGATCGTGCGCTTGCCTCCCCAGTAGTCGTCCGCAGTCACCTCGGTGTTCGTGACGTTGCAGCGGCTGCCGCCGCTCACGAGAATCTTGGCGCCGGGTCGCGCGGCGCCGTCGAGGAGGATGACCGTCCGCGCGGGATTGAGCTCGCGGGTGAAGATCGCCGTGGCGAGACCGGCCGCGCCGGCCCCGACGACGGCAATGTGTTCCGCGGGGGGCGTCACTCGAAGATATCCTACTCAAACCCCATGTCGTTCAACGTCGGCAACCGCAGGGTCCACCACTGGGCGGCTTTCATCGCCGCCGCCCCATTGATGGTCATGTTCTGCACGGGCGTCCTCCTGCAGCTGAAGAAGCAGTGGCATTGGGTGCAGCCGCCGGAGATGCGCGGCACCGGCACGGCGCCTGCCCTGACGCTCGCCCAGATCCTCGAGAGCGTGAAGACGGTTCCGGAAATGAACGTCAGGAGCTGGGATGACGTGAATCGTCTCGACGTGCGGATCGGCCGGGGCATGGTGAAAGTCTGGCTGCACAACGGGTGGGAAGTACAGGTTGACCTGGGTACCGGCGCGGTAGTGCAGACGGCTTACAGGCGGTCGGACGCGATCGAAGCGATCCACGACGGATCGTTTTTTCTCGGCGACTGGACGAAGCTCGGCCTCTTCCTGCCGGCCGGGCTCACACTCATTCTTCTCTGGATGAGTGGCATGTGGATGGTGTGGGTCCAGTTCAAGGGCAAACGGCGGCGGCGGCTCGCGCGCGCAGTGCC
>JACDCA010000119.1 GCA_013694635.1 Acidobacteriota bacterium
TCTTCACCGAGATCCCGACGACCACTCAGAAAGGGCAAGCCGGCACGAAGGTTGGTGACGACGATGAGGCGGCGAAGAAGGCGGCGGCCATCTCCGCACGCATCAAAGCCGGCGAGGATTTCGCGAAACTCGCCGCTGAGGTGTCAGACTCGCCGTCCAAGGCCAACGGCGGGTTGATCGGGCCGCTGCCGCTCAGCGACCTCTCCGACACGCTCCGGCAGACCATCAGCACGATGAAGCCCGGCGACGTCACCCCGCCCACGCGGACGGCGACGGGCTTCCAGATCCTGAAGCTCGAAAGCCTGAAGGCGGCCGCTCCGCAACCGTTCGAGAGCGTCAGGGATCTCGTCAGTGAGCGCGTCTACAATGCGCGGCAGGACGCGGAGCTGCGCAAGTTCTTCGCACGCGTGCGCAGCCGCGCGATCATCGAGTGGAAGAACCAGGACCTGAAGAAGCTGTACGAACAGGGCCTCGCCGAACGCGCCACAGCATCCAACTGAGGCCACGGTGCAACACGGCGAACGCAAGGGCGCAGCCCGGCGCAACACCGAATGAGCCGTGTTGCACCGTGTTGAACCGTGGCCCGCAGTGGTTCGCCGTCTGGACACGGTCGCGTCACGAGCAGGCCGTTCGACAGCAGCTGGAAAAAAAGGGACTCGACGCGTTTCTCCCGACGATCCCGAAGTGGAGCCGCTGGAAGGACCGCAAAAAGAAAATCGACTGGCCCCTGTTCCCCGGTTACTGCTTCGCGCGCTTCGACGCACAGGATCGCTTATCGGTGCTCAAATGCGCCGGCGTCGTCACGATCGTGTCGTTCGATGGTGAAATCGCGCCTATTCCTGACGTCGAGATCGACGGCATCCGCACGCTCGTCGAAAGTGATCTTCAGTTCGACCCCTGCCCCCTGATCCGGGAAGGCACGATGGTGGAGGTGGTCCACGGCCCCTTGAAAGGGGTCGTCGGGCGGCTGCAGCGCAAGGGATCGCATGCCCGGCTGATCCTCGCGGTGGATCTGATCGGCCAGGCAGTCAGCGTCGAAGTCGATGCCGCGGATGTGAAAGCTTATTGAAGGCGCGAGCGAGGGGGTCCGGGGGGAAGCGCCCCGGAGCAGTGCTACATCGGAGGGGTGATATTCCCCCGGACAATTGATGAAAATCGGGACCATCGATTTATCGCCGCCGTTCGCGCTCGCGCCGATGGCGGGCATGACCGACACCGCGTTTCGCCGCCTGGTGAAGCGCAGGGGCGGGTGTGGCCTGGTGGTGACCGAGATGGTCAGCTCCGAGGGGCTGGTGCGCGGCATCGATCGCACGCTGGAGTACGCGGAGTTCACCGAGGAGGAGCGTCCGGTCTCCATCCAGATCTTCGGCGGCGATCCGGAAAAGATGGCGGCTGCGGCGCAGATCGTCGAGGGGATGGGCGCCGACATCGTCGACGTCAACATGGGCTGTCCGGTGCCGAAGATCGCGAAGCACAACGCCGGCTGCAGCCTGATGCGCGAGCCGGCGCACGCGGCCGACGTCGTCCGCGCCATGGCGCGAGCGGTCAGGATTCCCGTGACGGTGAAGATGCGCGCGGGGTGGGACGCCGATGCGATCAACGCGCCGGAGCTCGCGCGCCGGGTGGAAGACGCGGGCGCTGCGGCAGTTGCCGTCCATGGGCGGACGGCGGCGCAATCCTATTCAGGCGTCTCCGACTGGGACCTCATCGCGCATGTCGCCGCGCAGGTCGGCATTCCGGTGTTCGGCAGCGGCGATTGCATCGAGGCCTCGCAGATCGTCGAGCGCATGAATGGCGGCCCAGTCTCCGGCGTCCTCGTCGGACGCGGCGCGTTGAGAAATCCCTGGATCTTCGAACAGGCGACCGACCTCGCTGCCGGGCGCCAACCGCGGACGATTACGCACGAGGAGCGCGCCAGATTCCTGCTGGAGTACATCGACCTGCTGGTGTCCGAGCGGGTGAACGAAGCGCACGGTTTCCGGCATCTCGCGCCCACGATCGAGTCCGCCGGCGCGGCGCCGGCGCCCGCACGCGGCCGCGAGCGGTGGGTGATCAACAAGCTGCGCGCGCTGAATGCCTGGTACACAAAGGGCATCGACAACGGTTCGCACTTGCGCGTGTCGATCAATTCAGCGGAATCGATCCCGCAAGTCCGCGCGCTGATCGAAGATTTTTTCCTCACCCGTAGTCCAGCCCATTAGGGCTGTTCTAAATCTTGGATCTCGTAGTCGTACGCGAGCGACCGCTCCCCGAGGTTCGCGAAATGGCGGCTCAACGTCGCATGCGATGGATGGCGCAGATACTCTTCGAGGCCGCGCTGGTCGTCGAACTCGATGATCGCGACGTAGGCGAAGTCGGCCGTCATCAATTGCTCGTAACCAGGCAGACCGTGCGTGATGCGCCGCCCCACGCGCAATCGTCTGATCGAAGGAATTTCCCTGGAAGCCGCCGTGAGATCCGCGACGGCAGCTTCGACCGCCGCGGGCTCGACCGCCGCGCGGGGTTGAATCATCACGACGTGGACGATCACCTCGGTCCGCGTCCTCCGCCTCGGCCCCCGCCGCCCCCTGGTTTTCCGCCTCCCCTGAAGTTGCCGCCACGCGGAGCATTCCCGCCACCGGATCCGCGCGGGCCCTTGGGGGAGAACGGACGGTCGCCCCGTGGACGGTCCCCCTGTGGTTTGAAGGGCCGATCACTCTTAGGCCTGAACGGACGCTCCCCCTCCGGCCTGAGCGGGCGATCCCCCTGGGGCTCGAACGGGCGATCTCCTCGAGGCTTGAACGGACGGTCGCCTCGAGGCTTGAAGGGCCGGTCGCCTTGCGGCTTGAAGGGGCGGCCACCCTCGGGCTTGAATGGACGATCGCTTCGCGGCTTGAAGGGCCGGTCCCCCTGCGGACGATCTCCCTGGGGCCTGGACGGCCTGTCGCCTTGCGGCGGACGATC
>JACDCA010000542.1 GCA_013694635.1 Acidobacteriota bacterium
CTTCCGAGTAGTACGCCAGACTCCCGCTGTGCTGCATCGCCAGAACGACAGCGCCCGCGGGCAATGCCCCCTGAACGTAGGCGGCTGCGTCCGCATATCGCCGCTCGCCGGCCCACTCGACGCAGCACCCGCCGGCTGTCAGGGCGAGGGCGCCGAGCACGAGTCCGGCCCTGTGGCGCCGGCTCGACCCGGGGTGGGTCATCGCGCTTCGAGCGCTTTGCGCGCCTCGAGGCGTGCGGCGCGGCGCACGTCGGCCTCCGCCGCGCGCCGCTTCTCCTCTTCGGATTCAAGCAGCAGCGGCGGGATCGACAGCCGCCGTCCGTCGCGATCGATGGCCACGAACGTGAGATACGCCCGGCTCGTCATGCGGCGCTCGCCCGTGAGGATCTCCTCCGAAAAGACTTCGACTTCCACTTCGAGCGACGTGCTCCACGCTGCGGTGACGCGCGCCTTGAGGATGATCAGGTCGCCGACCTTGATGGGATGGAGAAACTGAAGGCCGTCAACGGCCGCCGTGACGAGAAGGCTTCGCGTATGCCGGTGGCACGAGATCGCGCCGGCAATGTCGATCAGGTGCATCACGGTGCCGCCGAGGATGAACCCCAGAGGGTTCGCATCGTTCGGCAGGACCACCTGCACCATCTCGGTCGCACTCTGTGAGGGTTTCTTGGGCGGCGCGGTCAATTGTTGCACCGGCGGTCGACGAACGAACGAAGCGTCCAGCGCAGTTCTTCGGGAAGCTCCTCTTCACCGATGGTGCGCAGGATGGACACGGTCGATTGATAGGTCTTCAGCTGCGTGACACAGCTGCTGCATCGAGCGAGGTGGTTTTCGAGCGCGGCGTGTTCATCGGGCGGCAACTGGCCTTCGATGAAATCGGCCAGCAGCCTCACGATGTCGGGGCAATTCCCCATTAGACCGACTTCTGATGCCTCAGGATCTGCCTTCGGCATAGAGGCCGGCTAAAGCCGGCCTCTATGTTCATCGTTTGTCGTTCGCAGTTCATAGTTTAGAAGTCGTAGCCGATCCAGAGCGAGAAGCGCGGTTTGCGCAGCCACTCGCTGCCGGATTTGCCTTCGCTCCCCCCCTGGAACGCGAAGACGAAATCCTCCCACTGGCGGTTGAACAGGGTGCGCCACGACCAGTCGAAGTGAATCGGGAACCCGAGCGCGAACGTCTCGAGACCGATACCGTACGAGGCACGGCCGTCGACGAGCTTGAATCCGGGGATGCTCGTTTCCGGTCCGAACACCGGCGAGAGCCCGGTGGGCGAGAGCGGGTCGTTCGCGAACCCGAGCAGCGGCGTGAACGTCTTGTCGCGCGACGTCCAGACCTGCATCGGCAGCCCCTCGTATCCCGAAGCGCCGAAGTTCGCAAAGAACACACCCCGCAGACCGCCGACGACGCCGAGGGGTGTGAGCGCCGCCTCGATGAGCGGGAATCTCAGTTCCGCGTTCGTGAAGAACGCCTTATTGCCGATGAACTCGAGATAGTCGTATCCGCGCAGCTCCGAGTTCCCGCCGAAATACATGTACCCGGGGTAATCTCCCCAGCTCTTGAAGCCGCGCGCGCGAAACGCCAGCACGCCGTTGGTCGCTAGCCTCATGTAGTAGCGTGCATCCACGTCCGCCGTCTGGCGGCCGAGCAGATCTCCGGCCGACGGTGCGAATTCGTAGCCGACCCTCACCGTGTTGCCGGCGAGCGGACCGTACTCGCGGAACACCGTCGTCTCCTGCACGAAATTGATCCCGAGAGGCGCGAAGGTGCCGCTGCTGAACAGCACGCGGCCGTACGTGTCCTCCTGGAACTGGTTCGCGAGCGCCTGCAGGCCTTCATCCGTGTATCCCTGCTTGAACTGCATCAAGCCGGCCGACACCTCGAGGCGCGCATAGCGGTTGAGCGGATAGATCCCGAACGCCGTCATCCCGCGAGACGTCTGCGTCGCGAGCGCCTGGTCGCGGTCGATGTACGCGTAGTCGTAGTCGAAGAGCTGCCCCGGCTGGTAGCCGTAGTAGAACTGCGTCTGCGAGAACGCCTGGATGGCGTACTGGAGCCGGCGCGACAGATTCACGTACGACGCCGCCATCGTCCGGTACTGCGAGACCGACGCCGCGAAGACGTTGAACTGCTTGTCGCCGAGCACGTCGGTGAAGGTGACCTGCGTGCCACCGAACACATCACCGCCGCTGGTGACGCCGACGTTCACCGGCGGACGTCCTTCGAGGAAGAGCTTTTCGAAGGTGCCCTTGTTCCTGACATTCGCCTTCACCAGCGGCACGGTGAGAGGCGGCTGGAAGTCGATCACCGGACCCGGCGCGCCGAAATCGGCGGTCGCGACGGTGTGCAGCGCCTGATCGCGCGCCAGGGTGTGGATACCGTACTCGCTCTTGTAATAGGTGACGAACGCGATCCGCGGCGCCTTCTGGTCGCGCAGGACGATCGGTGAAACGTTCGCCGTCAGCGTGTCGGTGAACTGGCGCAGCTCGCCGGTCTTCAGGCTGAGCGTCCAGATGTTGTAGATGTGGCCGTTGCGCGCCACTTCCGGCTCGATCGCCGTGTTCGGATCGGTCGCGGTCGACGAAAACACCAGCGTATCGGCGTCCATGAACTGGGCGCCGCCATCGTCGTGCGTGCCGAACGTGATCTGCGTCTTCTTGCCACTCGCAAGGTCAAGCCGGAACAGCTTGTCGTTGCCGCTGACGCGCGCCAGGTACACGAGCGACTTGCCGTCCGGTGAGTAGGTCGGGGCAAAGTCGCCGAACTGATCGTTGGTGAGATTCTTCAGCTCGCCGGTTTCGACGTCGACGATGAAGATGTCGCCGACCGCACCCGAGAGCGCCGCGAACGCGACGTGGCGGCCATCGGGGCTGATGTCGGGCGACTCCGGCATGTCGACGTTCTTCAGCTCGATCCGCTTGTCGACCTTCTTCGTCACGACGTTCTGCAGCACGAGCGTCTTGTATTTCTCGGTCCGGACGAAATAGGCGATGCGGTCGCCGGCCGGGGCCCACGACATCCAGGGCACGGCGTTGTTCCGGAATCCTCCGGGCGTGACGATGTACTCGTAGCCGCGGTCCTTGTTGAAGCCGCCTGTGAGATTGCCGATCACCTTGCCGTCTTTCGTCGACATCAGGATGATGTCGAGCTCCTGGTCCTTGCGGTTGCCGGCGGCGACGGCCATGAGATCGCCCGACGGGGACGGCTCGATCGAGATCACCACCGAGTACGGCGTCTTGTCGCGCTTCGGCGCGAGGTTGCGTCCGTAGTCGGCCGGCCGCTCCTTGTCGCGGAACGGCTTGAAGCGGTCCTTGAGATATTTCTCGAACTGCTCGTCGAACTCCTCCGCCTTGAGCCTGAAGGCTTCCTCGTAGGCGCTCTCGCCGCCGCCGATGACGGCTTTCCGCAGCGCGAACAGGAACTGGCGCAGTCCTTCCTTGCCCCACTTCGACTCGATGAACTCGAAAGCGGCGTGCCCGAGGTTGTAGGGGAGGCGGCCGTCCTGGAACTGCACGCCCTGGAAGTCGCTCATGGCGGGGACGTTGTCCGACACCGCGGCATCGCGCACGGTCATCAGGTCGAACGGGTTCCAGTACCCGGTCATGTAGTCGGCGAGCCCTTCGTCGACCCAGAGCGGCAGCCCGCGGCGGAGCAGCGACCGCGGGATGATGTCGAACTCGAAAATATGCGTCAGTTCGTGGGTGATGAGCCGGTAAAGAGCGTCCGATGGTTCGTCGATCGGCAGCACCACCCGGTCGCGATACGGCTCGGCGAAGGCCAGGACCCCCTCCGGCAGCTCGGACGCTTCGATGTTCTGCTGCTGGAACTCGCTCTGCGTCTTGTAGAGGACCATCGGCACCTTGTGGGCGAGGTCGTGTTTCAAGTCGGCGCTCACCTGCTGATAGGCGCTCTCCGAGTAACTCGCGATCCGCTCGAGGTGCTTCTCGATGTCGGCGTAGTAATAGATTTCGAAGTGGTCGGTCGTGTAGATCTTCCACTTGAAGTCGTCATATCGGATCTTGTTCTTGCCGTAATACGGGAAGAAAGGTGTCTGGGCCGCCGCCTCGTGAGCGATACCCGTGACGAGCACCATGGCCAGAACGGCCACGCCCGCAGGCGTAAAGGTGCCGCGCGTGCTGCGCGTGCGCATGATTCACCTCTGATTCGGCTCTCAGTTACCATCTGCCAGCTGCCACCAAAAATGCTGGAAGCTCGGAGCTGGAAGCTGGAAGCTTGAGCCGCGATGTTACTGTAGCTAAGACGGTTGCCGCAATGCAGGAGGTCCTTGGGTCCTTCGGTCACGCGGCCCACCCCGAAGCGAAGGGAGGCTGCGAGCAAGCCACGTGCCTTCGCGGTCTGCGTGAAATCACAGCAAAACGGCCCGGCTCGCCATCCGGCTGTCACCTTCCGCGAACGTCGTCGTCCTGCGCCGGGTACAATTGATTGGAATAAAGGACGTTACCCGCGGGGTTCATGACCGGTGGGCGTCCTCAGGACTCAATGGTCTTTCGAAGACGCTCGTGGGCGGCGGACCAGCCGGCGGCCGACGGCGCGGATCCCTTTGCGCAGGAGGCGCTGTCGTATATCGACAGCCTCTACGGCACGGCGATGCGACTCACGAGGCGCGTGGTGGATGCCGAGGACCTGGTGCAGGACACCTACGTCAAGGCGTTCCGCTCCGCCTCACAGTTCAAACGTGGCACGAACCTGAAGGCATGGCTGTTCACGATCCTGCACAACACCTTCTTGAACATGCGCCGGCACGACGGACGCAACCCCGTGGACGTCGACAGCGATGTGGTCGAACGGGCGGCTGACATGACGGCATCGCAGCACACGCCCGAGCAGCTGCTCACGCGGGCGACGCTCAATGCCGACCTGCAGGCTGCGCTCGATCAGATACCCGAGGCGTTTCGCCAGGCGGTCTGGCTGCGGGACGTCGAGGAGTTTTCGTACGCGGAAATCGCGGACATGCTCGAGGTGCCGATCGGTACCGTGATGTCGCGGATCTCTCGAGGACGCCGGATGCTGTACGAGCGGCTCGCGAAGACGCGGATGGTGGGGTGATCGGGTGAGACGAGCATGAAGAATTGTCGCGACGTTGAACCGCTGCTGGCGCCGTACGTGGATGGTGACGCCGCACCGGAAGACCGCGCCGCCGTCGACGCGCACATCGAGGCATGCGGTTGCTGCCGCGACGATCTGACCGCGCAGCGTGTGGCCCGCGATCTCCTGCACGCGAGGCGCGAGCGGCTGCGTGACGCCCCAACTCCGCAACTTCGCGCGCGCTGTGCGGCGCAGGCGGTCCGGGCGCACGCGCAGGTGGCGCCGGCCGCCCGCCGGACGCTGATCAGCAGGCAGGTCCCGCTCGCTGCCGCTGCCACCATCGTGCTGGCGTTTGCGGCCGTGTTCGGCCTTGGCTTGAACAACAAGGTGCAGGCGCTGGCATTCCAGATGACGGTGGATCACGTCAAGTGCGCGCGGTTCAACAGCTCGCCGGCCGCGGCAGACCCGGTGCTGCTGGCACAGCAGTGGTCGGCCAAGGCGGGATGGCCGCTCACGGTTCCGGCGTCATCCGAACCCGCCGGGCTGGAGCTGCGCTCGGTGCGGCGCTGCGGCGTCACCGACGGCCGCGTCGCCCATCTGATCTACGACTGGCGCGGTGAGCCGTTGTCGGTCTACGTGCTCAACTCGAAGGCGGTCGCGGGCACGTCGCACGTGCAGCGGTTGGGCCATCAGAGCGTCATGTGGTCGCAGAATGGCCGGACGTATGTCGTGCTGACGGGCGCTTCCAGGCGCGAGGACCTGGCCGGGGTCGTTCACTACATGAGATCCAACGTCTACTAGGTGACCCACATGAAGAAATGGATGCTCGGCGGGGCGGCCGCACTGGCGCTGGGATTGTTCACGCTGCCGACGGTGCTGCGGTCCGGTTCGGACGACGCGCCCCGCGAAGGGGCGAGCTGCACGGCGGAAGGACAGGCGAACCTCGACTTCACGCTGAAAGATATGCACGGCGCGGATTTCAAGCTCGCCGATCAGAAAGGGAAAGTTGTCCTCCTCAATTTCTGGGCGACATGGTGCGCCCCCTGCCTGGCGGAGATCCCGGAGTTCGTGGCGGCCTACGAAGAGAAAAAAGACAAGGGCTTCGTCATCGTCGGCGTCCTCACCGAGGACTCGGGGGAGAACCTGAAGGCCTTCGCCGCTGACAAGAAGATGACGTATCCGATCGTGATGATGACGCCGCAGCTCGAAGATGCGTACGGCCCGATCTTCGGTCTGCCGACGTCGGTCATCATCGCCCGCGATGGATCGGTGTGCAAACGCCACTTCGGTCCGATGTCGGCCGAACAGCTCGAACGGGAGATCAAATCGCTCCTGTAGTACAATCCACCGCAGCATGTTGAAAGGTTTCACTCACGCGCGCCTTGCCTGCGGATGTCGCATCGGCTTTCGCGAAGGTGTGGAAGGCAGCCCCGTCACCGTGGTCGTCGAAACCAAGTCTCCAGGCTGCCTGTCGACGCTTCACGTCCGCGATCTCCCGCTGTTCGATCACCGTGAGGCGCTTCGGACCCCAACGCGCCTGCTCCCGCCGATCGAAGAGGATTACGAAGAGTCGTAATCGGCAATCCTCAATCGTCACGCTCACGTTTACTCTCCCGGCCGGCTTCTCTCAGCACCCTGCGCAGTAAGAATTCGATCTGCCCGTTCAGGCTGCGCAGGTCGTCGTCTGCCCAGCGCTGAACGGCGTCGAGGATGTCGCGGTCTATCCGCAGCAGAAACGGCTTGCGGTCCGGCACGGTCCGTCTACTGGTAGATCGTGCCAGTGTTGATGATCGGCTGCGTGGACTTGTCGCCGCACAGCACCACGAGAAGATTGCTCACCATCGCGGCCCTGCGATCGTTGTCGAGCACGACGATCTCGCGCCTGGACAGCATCTCGAGCGCCATCTCCACCATCCCGACTGCCCCTTCGACGATCCGCTGGCGAGCGGCAATGATGGCGCCTGCCTGCTGCCGCTGCAGCATCGCGTGCGCGATCTCCGGGGCATAGGCCAGGTGGCTGATGCGCGCTTCCATCACCTCGACACCCGCGCGCGACAGCCGATCCTGAATTTCCTTCTTCAGATGATCGGCGACGACCTGTGTCGTGCCACGGAGCGAGACGGTGGTGTCGTCGTGCGCGTCATAGGTGTAGCTCTGGGCGAGGTTGCGAAGCGCCGATTCCGACTGCACCTTGACGTAGTTGTTGTAATCGTCCACCTCGAAGACGGCCTCGGCGGTGTCGACGACCCGCCACACCACGACGGACGCGATTTCGACAGGATTGCCTTCGTTGTCGTTGACCTTCAGCCTCGCGCTCTCGAAATTCCGCACGCGCTGCGAGACCCGCTTCTTGGTGTAGAAGGGATTGGCCCAACGGAGCCCGGGCTTATTCACTGAACCGATGTAGTCGCCGAAAAACTGCAGCACCTTGGCCTCGTTCGGGTTGACGACAAACAGCCCCGCCATCAGGAAGGTGGCGACGACGAGCACGACGATGCTGACGGCGAGAAGGATCCCCGAGCCGCCGTCCACGGCCTGGACGAGTCCGTAGAGTGCGGCCGCATCGACGGCGAGCAACAGCAGGAGCACAGGCAACCCGGGAAGTGCACTGGTTTGGCGTTCGCGGATCATAGCTTCCAACCTCCTCAATTGACGATACCAAAGTGATATCATTGTGGTATCTAACAGTCAATACGGTTGAGGCGGTGGAAAGGTTCTTTCAGTCAGAATTGGTGAATGTCCAACCTTCTCCTGCTCCCGCTGGCGCTTCTGCTCGTGTCCCAGACCTTCAAGGCGCCAGTGGAGGAGGAGGCCTACGCCTCTGTGGTCAGCGAATTCGACCTGAAGCGGTACGTCCGGGAGCTGGTGGCGTTCGGTCCGCGCATGGGCGGTACGCTGTCCAACGACAAGTCGGCGGCCTACCTGTCGGCCTTCTTCAAAAGGAACGGCCTCGACGTCACGATCCTCGAGGACCCTCCGGCGCTGGCGCATTCGGAGGAATCGTGGCGGGTCGCGCTCGAGGACGGTGCGGTCATCGAAAGTGCGTACCCCTTCGGGTTCTCCCCCTCGACCGGCGGTGCACGGACGGGACGCCTGCTGCTGGTGGAGGAACTGGCGAAGGCGACGCCGTCCGAGGAGTGGAAGGGGCGCGTCATCTACACGCCGGGGGACATCGGGCGCGCCTACGCCGCGATCGTCAAGAGCGGAATGGTGCCGGCCGCGATCCTGACGAGCGCGCCGAACGATCCGAAACGCTACGTGGATTGGTCACGACTCGGTTCGCTCGCGGCGAGTGCCACGCATCCGGTGCCTGTGTTCGCGGTTTCGTACGTAGACGGCAGGACGCTGGCGTCCGCGGCGCAGGCTGGGCGTACGGTCAGCGTCTCGCTCGCTGCGACGATCCGCGAAGGTCGCGGCAAGACGGTGATTGCCACGTTATCCGGACGCGAGCCCGGGCCCTATTACCTGGTGTGCGCGCACGGCGATTCCGATTCGGGGGGGCCGGGGGCCGACGACAACGCGTCGGGGGTCGCGACCGTGATGGAAATCGCGCGCGCGTACGTGCAAGGCATCCGCTCGGGCAAGGTTGCGCGTCCCCGGTACTCGATCAGGTTCGCCGTGTGGGGAGCGGAGTACCGATCGGCGCGCACGTTCATTGAAAATGAAGGCGAGCAGCTGAAGCAGCTTCGCGGCGTCTTCAATTTCGATGAAACCGGGACCGGCGCCGAGCGCGACGCCATCTATTTCGAGTCGAACGACGTGCCGTGGAACGAGACGATCCTGCGCACGCTGGAATCCGTCGCCGGTGACTATGCCGGGCGTCCGGGCTTCTGGACCGAGTACACGACCAACCCGTCACAGGGCGGTACGGATTCCTACGCCTTCCTCCCGAAACAGTTTCGCGGCACCGGACAGACCTCGCTCCAGATTCCCTCCACGACGATCTACACCGCCGCCTGGGACAAGCTCGCGGAACTGGATCAGACGCCGGGGTGGGAGTCGAAGGGGACGCCAGATCCCAGGAAACTGAAGATCGACTACTCGCTCTACTACCACTCGTCGGCCGACACACCGGAGAACACGACCGAACGGGAGCCGCAGAACATGGTTCGTGCGGTCAAGGTGACTGGGCTCGCGCTGCTTCGCCTGAATCGGTAGCTCGCTTCGCCCGCGTGCGTCAGAACCCTATTCGGAAGTTCGCGACCAGCGGCAGATGGTCGGAAGCCATCAGGGCTTTCCGTGTCCGCACAAGCTCCATGCTGCGGACGGTGACGTCCCCCTCGTAATAAATGTGATCGAGGTGAAGGACCGGGAAGATGCCGGGGTACGTGCGCCGGCGTTTCAGATGCTCCGCGATGTCGATGCTCTTGAACAGCGCCGAGAGCGTTTTGGTCGCCAGCCCCTTCATCCATTCGTTGAAATCCCCGAGGATCACCTTCGGGCCCTTGATGCGGTGGTCGTGGACGAAGGCGGCAAGGCGCCCTGCCTGGTAACGCCGCTCCAGGACGGCCGTCCCGAGATGGACGTTGTAGATGTGCAGCAGCGCCCCGTCGCCGAAATCGAGGTCCGCTCTCTGGCACGCTCGCTCTTCGCACGTCCGCCACGAGAGGTCGTAATGCCCGTGATGGACGATCGGGTAGCGGCTCAGGACTACGTTGCCGAACTGGTGCTGTCGCAGCTGCCGCACCGAGTGCATAACCCACCCCATGCCGAGCGCGGCGCCGATCTCTTCGGCCTGGCCGATTCCTGACGGTCCGGCGCCAATGACTTCCTGCAGCGCGACGACGTCGGCGTTCAAGTCCCGGATCACGTCCGCAATGCGCTTGGGCATCGTCCGGCGGTCCATCCCGCGGCAGCGGTGAATGTTGTAGGTCGCGATGCGGACGTCGACGTGCCGGCGGGCCTTGTCGCTCACTGCTGACGCTCCAGGATCCAGACGAACGGGCCGACCACTTTCTCCCAGAGGGGACGTCGTTGCCAGTGCTCCAGCGTCACTTCCTCGCTTTCGCTCAGGTCGCGCTCGTAATCCTGCAGCAGCCGCGCGGCGACCGCAGGATCGCGCATCGCCAGGTTGATCTCGTCGTTGTGCTCGAACGACCGGTTGTCGATGTTGGTGGTGCCCAGCACCGACCACAGTTCGTCGGCGATCAGGATTTTTGCATGCGTCATGGCCGGACCATATTCATGGATGCGCACTCCGGCGCGGAGCAGCTCTCCCCACATGCGGCGGCTCGCAAGGCGCACCCAGCGCTGGTCGGTGATCCGCCCGGGCACGATCACGCTCACCGCCACGCCACGCCGCGCCACGCCGACGAGCGCCTTGCGCAGCGCGCGGTCCGGCAGGAAGTAGGGCGTGTGGATCCGCACGTGATGATCGGCTCCCTCCATGAGGAGCTGGAAGGCGACGCGGGAGGCGGTCGCGCGATCCGACGGCGAGCTCTTGATCACGAAGGCGGTCGTGTCGCCCACCGGTTCGAGGTTCGGAAAGTATTCCGAGCCGGTCAGGATTTCCCCGCAGCACTCCAGCCAGTTCTCCGCCGCGACGCCCTGAAGTGCCGCGACGACCGGCCCTTCCACTCGGGCCATCGTGTCGCGCCAGGGCTTTCCGCGGTGACGCGATTCAACCGCCCACCAGTCGGCGATCCCGGCCCCCCCCACGAAGGCAATCCGGCCGTCGATGACCACCAGTTCCCGGTGCGTCCGGTTATTGAGGCGCGACAGCCGATGCCATTCGAGGCTCTGGTACGCCTTGACGCGGCATTTCGCTTTGCGCAGCCTTCGAAGTGGACGCCCCCACAGGCTGAAACTCCCGATCCAGTCGACGACGATGGTGACGTTCACACCCAGTTTGGAGCGTTCGGCCAGCGCGTCGATGAACTGATCGGCGATCACTCCGGGCTGAAAGATGTAGCACTCCATGATGACCGACCGCGTCGCCGAGCGGATTGCGTCGAGCATGGCGGGGTAGAACTCCGGCCCGTTGGTGAATACCGTGACGCGGTTGCCGTGATGCAGCGCCGCCTGGCAAGTCGACTGCAGCGTGTAGAGGAAGTCGTCGGCGTGAACCGACGTCCGCTTCGCAAGGTGGTAATTGATCCCCGGCGTGAAAAAAAAAACCAGGACGAGCCAGGTGAGGAAGACCGCCCCCGCTATGGACAGCCAGTCCATCAGTCGATGGCGGGACGGCGCATGGAGATATCATAATCGGATGCTCAGGCGCTCGTTCGTGGCCGCCCTCCTCCTCGCGGTGACCGCCGCCGCGGGCTGTTCGGATCCTCCTGATCCGGTCTCAGTCGATGGGAACGCCATCACGATTGTCAACAGCTCTTCCCAGGACTGGCGCAACGTCCTCATCGTCGTCAACGACCACTATCGCGGCGGCGCGCCGTTGCTCAAGGCGGAGGGACGGCTGAATGCGCCGGTCAGCCAGTTCGATACCGGCTATGGACAGCGATGGCCCATGGGGACGACGATTCGGAAGGTGCAGGTCACGGCCGACGTCGCCAACGGCGAGCCGGTGAAAATGAACTGGGAGATCGGTCAGCAGAAGAAACGACCATGACGCTCAAATCAGAATTCGAAGTAGCGTGCCCGTGCTGTCAGGCGACCCTGATCGTCGATACGAACCTGCGGCGGGTCGTTCGTCACGTCGAACCGGTGCGCGGCGATCGCCCAGAGTTGAGCGACGCCCAACGGATCCTGGCAGACGAGGCCGCGCGCAGGGAAGCGATCTTCGCGAAGTCGTTCGAAGACGAGAAGGGGCGCGACGATGCGCTGTCGAGACGCTTCGAGGAAGCGCTGCGGCAGGCCGATAAGGAGCCGATCACCAGACCCGTGCGTGACTTCGACTTCGAATAGGGATTACAGGAGATCAGGAAAAGGCTCACAGGAGGTAAGGAGATCAGGAAACTCTATTGGCTTCTGAAAACATAATTGCTTCTGATCTCCTGATCTCCTGTTGGAAACTCCGCCGGGAGAGGGGTCCATTTCTCTGTCCCACGGTATTCGAGCGCAGGTTTTCGGCCGTAGGTCTCGCGGTAGTTCCGATACCAGCGCCGCAGGCGATCGATCTGCACGTCGGACGATTTGATAGTGCGATGCGGGTAGTCCAGCAGTAGCCGCTCAACTTTCCACACGTTCTGCGCCGAGAGCCTCCAATCGTAGTCGCCCAGGACGCGAAGATCGACGACCGCGTACCCCGTGACCCGGCCTGTGAAATCGATATAGGTATCGACGTAGCTCAGGGCGAGATCCCGCGCGGTGCGGAACACCGGCTTTCGGCCGTGCAGTCCCGGGTCGCGCGAGCGCGCGACCGAGCCCCAGCGCCCGCCGCGCTGATACACGAACAACACATGATCGAGATTGTCGATGGATTCGAAGCTGAGGACCAGCGGCGGGTATCGGTGCTGCTCTAGAATCACCGCCGCGGCGAGCGCGGCCTCGAGACAGTGTGCCGTGTGGTGCCGGGCGACCCCGCGGAAGCTTCGCAGGGTCGCGCGCCCCGGGGGCGGTTCCGTGTTGTAGGGCAGCGCATTGAGGTAGCGCTGCACCTGCAACGGCGTTCGCAGGCGATCGACGAGCCGCCGTTCCTGACGGGTGAAGGCGGAGCGCTCAGGACGCATCAGCGGCGCGCAGCGTCGCGAGCAGTTCTTCGGGCTTCCAGTCGTTGCCGTTGTAGATCTTCACGACTTTGCCGGAGCGGTCGAGGACGACCGTCCGGAGACTGTGAGTGATTTCCTGCAGCGGACGGTCATCGCGAATTATCGATACCCCGAACTGCGCCGCGAACGCGTCGATCGCCTTCAGCTCGCCGGTCAACCACGTCCACGTCGCCGCTTCGGCGCCCGCCTTTTTCGCATGTGCTGCCAGAACATCCGGTGTGTCATACGCAGGATCAAAACTGACCGACAGCAGGTGAACGCGACCGGTGAGTCGCGGATCTTCGGAAAGCGAGCGCTGAACCGCTGCGAAGTAACGGTCCATGAGCGGGCAGAAGTCGGGCAGCGGACAGCGGGTGTACACGAACGTGACGGCGATGGTCTGATCGCGCCACTCGGACAGGCGCCGCGCGCGTCCCGTCTGGTCGACGAATTCCGCATCCGCGACCGGTGCACCAGGCTGGAGCCAACCGGCGGGAGGCATGCCGGGTTCGGCGGTGGGAAGCGGTGCCTCGCCGGTACGCACGATGTCTTCGAGATGACCGGTACTGTCGGCGACGACGAGGGTAGCCTTGATCAATTCCCCGGGCCTTCTCGGCTGAAGCTCCCGGGCGTTCCCCACCTTGAACGCCATCGTCATCCCCGGCATGAAGCCCTTGATGTCGCCGTGCTTCACGGTGACTTCCTGCCGCTGCGGATCGACAGCCAGCACCTGGCCCTCGAGCTCGTAGCGCCTGTCACGGGAGCACCCGGCGAGCACAAGGATTGCGGCCAGCACGACGAGACGCCGGGTCATAGAAGCACTGTAGCTCGTCCGTTGAGCCCTGGTAAAGCTCGTGTGTGGCTCTGGTCGATTCGTCGGCATGCGATCTGCTTCCGCGAGTACGATCGGGTTCGATTGCCGGACACAGAACAGCAGGAGCAGGGACAGCATGGGCAGCAGACTCTACGTCGGCAACCTTCCGTATTCCGCAACCGAGGACCAGCTCACGGAGCTTTTCAGCCAGGCGGGTAAGGTCGACAACGTCCGCGTGATGCGCGACATGGCCACGGGTCGGGCGCGCGGCTTTGCGTTCGTGGAGATGAGCTCGGACGAGGAAGCTACGAAGGCCATCTCGCAGTTCCACGAACACAACATGGACGGCCGTCCGCTGGTCGTGAACGAAGCGCGGCCCAAACCTGAAGGGGGATTCGGCGGGAGCGGCGGCGGAAACCGTCCGCAGCGCGGCGCCCGCAACTTCGAGAGCGAAGATTTTTCGGGAGGTCGAAGAAAAGAACCGCGCTGGTAGTCAGCTATTCATCCACGATCCAACCATCGCGCAGCTCAATAGTGCGGCTGCCGTAGGACGCATTCGTCTCGGAGTGCGTCACCTGGATGATCGTCGTCCCACCCTCGTTCAGCTTCTTGAACAGTTCCATGATCTCGCGCCCCTGGCTCGTATGCAGGTTACCGGTGGGCTCGTCCGCAAGGATCACCTTTGGATTCGAGATCACCGCCCGCGCCACGGCTACGAGCTGCTGCTGGCCGCCGGACAGCTGATTCGGGTAGAGGTCTTTCTTGCCGACGATCGCGAACTTGTCGAGGATGTCGCAGACCATGCTTTCGCGCTCGGACTTCTTGATGTCGCGATAGGAGAGCGGGATGTCGAGGTTCTCGTAGACCGTCAGGTGGTCAAGCAGGTGGTAGCTCTGAAACACGAACCCGATGTGCTGCTTGTGCAGTTTGGCGCGGTCTTTTGCCGCCAGCTTGTGGACCGGCTGATCGACGAAGTAGTACTCACCCGTCCATGCCGAATCGTGCATGCCGATGATATGGAGGAGGGTCGATTTCCCCGCCCCTGACGGCCCCATGATCGAAACGAATTCCCCGTCCTTGATATCGAGACTGATGCGCCGCAGCACGTAGGTGCGGCTGGTGCCGTGCGCGTACGATTTCTCGATGTTCCGGAGGGCGATCAGCGCGTTCGGCGCCACTGCCGTGTCGGAGGTGACAGGGTCGGGCTGCCGCACCGGCTGACTCGATTTGAAAAATGCCATGTTGTTCCTTAGACGGGTCGTACAGCCGCAGGGTTTCTAGCCACATTATAACCAGCCCCGCACTCAGCTTTCAGCTTTCAGCACTCAGCACTTAGCACTCACTCCGCGCGAAGCGCCACCATCGGATCCACACGTGTGGCCCGCCGCGCGGGAACGACACACGCGACTGCCGCGACGACGAGTAGAAGACCGGCTGTCGCGGCCAGTGTCCACGGATCGCCAGGGCGGACGTCGAAGAGGAGTGTCGTCAGCCAGCTCGCCACGACCAGAGACGCGGCGATTCCAAGCACGACACCAATCCCCGTGAGCTTCAGGCCGTCGCCGACGACGAGCCGGAAGACCTCCGAGGGCGTGGCCCCGAGCGCCATGCGCACCCCGATCTCCGTCGTGCGCTGCGCCACCGCATACGCCATGACGCCATAGATACCGATGGCCGCCAGCAGGAGCGCAACGACGGCGAACGATACCGAGAGCAGCGCAAAGAAACGAGGCTGCTCGATCGAGTCGCTGACCATTTCGCCGAGCGTCGAGATGCTCGCGACCGGAACGTTGCGGTCGATCGAGGCGACGGCGGCACGAAGCGCAGACGCGAGCTGTTCCGGGTTCGACGCGGTCTTCAGCAGGATGTTCATCCCCGGTTCTGTGAGCTGCCAGTAGGGGACAAACGTTTCGATCTTGGCGGCCTCACGCGCGCCGCGGACCTTCGCGTCCGCAACGACTCCGACGATCGTGAACCATGGACCGTCCTCGCCGAAGCGGATCCGCCGCCCGAGCGGCTCTTCACCCGGATAGAACTTCGTCACCATCGACTCGTTCACGACGACGGCCGGCATGGCTTCGCGTGGTTCGAACGCCCGGCCGCGGCGGATCTTCATCTCCATCGTGTCGAAGTAGCTCGCGCTGACGAGTCGATACCAGGTCACGGGCGTTTCTGAAGGCGTGCGTGGCTGAGGCCGCCCTTCGAGGCTGAAGTTCGTGTCGCTGTCACCGCTCAGGGGAAGCACCGATGCGAGCGCCGCTTTCTGCACGCCCGGCAGCGCCGACGCCTTCTCGAAGACCTGGTCGTAGAACGCGAGCTGCTTTGCCCGGGTGTCGTACGTCGTCCCTGGAGGGTTGACGCCGCCGACGAGCACGTTCGCGGGGTTGAAACCGAGATCAGCGCGCTGCAGACGTACAAATGTCTGGAGCAAGAGTGCGCCGCCCGTGAGGAGCACGAGCGCCAGCGCGACTTCCGCGACGATCAGCGATCGGCGAATCCGCCCGCCGGCCCCGGACGACCCACGCGCCCCGTCCTTCAGCGAATTGGTCACTTCGCTCCTCGACGACTGCAGCGCCGGTACCAGACCGAAGAGCACGCCCGTCACCACTGTGAGC
>JACDCA010000192.1 GCA_013694635.1 Acidobacteriota bacterium
GGGGACAGCCACCTTTTCCGGCAGCGATAAGACGGAAAAGGTGGCTGTCCCCTTTTCGCGGGTTCTCATTCGGAACGCCACGATCGTGACGATGAACGACCGCCTCGAGATTGTCGAGGGAGCGGTCGGCGTGCGCGAGCGGCGGATCGTCTCAGTAGGCGCCGAGCCGGAGGGCCCATGGGACTCCTCGATCGACGCGCGGGGCGCGTACCTGCTGCCGGGATTCATCCAGACGCACATCCATCTGTGCCAGACGCTCTTTCGCGGCTACGCGGACGACATGCCGTTGCTCGACTGGCTGAAGCGCTGTGTCTGGCCGATGGAAGCGGCGCACAACGGGTCGACGCTGCGGGCGTCCACCCGGCTTGCAGCCAGCGAGCTGCTGCTGTCGGGAACGACGACCGTTCTGACCATGGAGACCGTCCACGACACCGACGTCGTGTTCGAAGCCCTCGCCGATATCGGCATGCGCGCTGTCGTCGGCAAGTGCATGATGGATTCGGACGATGGTGTTCCGGCGCGACTGCGCGAGAAGACAGCGCAGTCGATCGACGAGAGCGTGGCCCTGAGAAAGCGATGGGACAACGCGGCGAACGGGCGATTGCGCGCGGCGTTCGCTCCCCGCTTTGCGGTCTCGTGCTCGCGCGAGCTGCTCGAGGCGGTTGCGCATCTGTCACGGCGCGATAACACGCTGGTGCACACGCACTCGTCGGAGAACCGTGACGAGGTGGAGGTCGTCCGCCGTCTGTCGGGCGGCTTCAGCAACCTCGAGTATCTGGCCGACACGGGTCTCGCCACCGATCGGCTCTGCGCGGCGCACTGCGTCTGGGTGACCGATCGCGAGCAGGACCTGCTCGCCGAGCGGGACGTCAAGGTGCTGCACTGCCCCGGCTCGAACCTGAAACTCGGATCCGGCATTGCACCTGTCGTCGAGATGCGGAAGCGCGGCATCTCCGTCTCGCTTGGCGCGGATGGCGCGGCGTGCAATAACGGACTCGACATGTTCCAGGAGATGCGCCTCGCGGCCACGTTGCAGTCGATGCGGCTTGCGCCAGGTGCATTGACCGCCCGCGATGCCTTGTGGATGGCGACGCGCGAAGGGGCGCGCGCGCTGGATATGGAAGCGGAGATTGGTTCGATCGAAGTCGGCAAACGCGCCGACCTGATCCTGGTGGAGCGAGACCGCCCGCATCTCGTGCCGGACCCCGACCCGTGGTCGACGCTTGTCTACGCGGCGCGGGGCACGGACGTCCGCCTGACGATGGTGGACGGCGAGGTCCTGACCCGGGACTTCGCGCTGGTGCGCGAGGATGCCGGACAGATCGCCTCCGAGGCACGCCGCGCAGCGGCCGAGATAGCCGCCCGCGCGGGCATCTGACCGACCGCCTGTTATAATGTCTTAGCACTCCAGCAATGCGAGTGCTAAAAAGCGATGACGCGACATCCTGAACTTCCTGAACGAGATAGACGGATTCTCGCCGTCCTGGTCCAGGCCTACATCGACCAGGGTGAGCCGGTGTCGTCGCTGTGGCTCGCCAGCCGCGGCTTCGGGGTCTCGTCCGCAACCCTGAGAAACGTCATGTCGCGGCTCGAGGACCTTGGCTACGTCCGGCAACCGCATACTTCAGCCGGACGCGTTCCCACGGACCTCGGCTACCGCGCCTACGTGGACCTGATCCTCGCCGCCCGGCGTTCTTCGCGTTCGTCGCCGCAGGTCGAACAGCGACTGCGCCGCACCAACAGCGTCGACGACTTCCTCTCGCACATCTCACAGGAAGTGTCGCGGGCGTCGCAGCAGGTCGGGTTCGCCATCGGGCCCGCGGCGGAAACGACGACGCTCGAGCAACTGGACTTCGTGCCGCTCGACGGGGGCAAAGTTCTCGTCGTGCTCGTCGCCGCCGGCGGCCAGATTTCGCACAAGGTCATCGAGCCCTCGGACCAGTACGGGCCCGGAGAGCTTCAGCAGGCCGCGAACTATTTGAACAGCGAGTTCCGTGGCCGCTCGATGGTCGAGGTCCGACTCGCGGTCATGGAACGCCTGCGTGAAGAGCGCACGCTCTACGACGAACTGATGGCGCGCGCGTTGCGTCTCGCGATTTCGACGTTCGACGATGTCGGGAGCGCGCCGATCGTGTTCATCCAGGGCACGTCGCTCCTGCTGGACGGCATCGGCAGCGAGGATCCTGAAGTGACCATCGAAACGCTGCGCACGCTGTTGCGGATGATCGAAGAGAAAACCAGGCTCGTCCAGTTACTGGACGACTATCTCGGCGGCGAAGGGATCACCGTCGTCATCGGCAGCGAGCATCCCACACCCGATCTGCGCCGCTTCAGTGTCATTGCGGCGACCTATTCGGGCGGGGGCAGCACGGGAGCCGTCGGCGTCATCGGTCCGACGCGCATGAAATACTCGCGCGCCATCCATGCCGTCGACACGCTGTCTCAGGCGATCAACCGCATGCGCGGCAGGAGCGACGTGTAAGTGAAGAAACATCCGGACGATGTCGTGCAGGACGATGCGGTCGTGCAGGACGATGCGGTAGAGGCCGGCTGTCCTGGCCCGAGCCGAGGCGAGGGCAGCCGGCCTGAAGCTGAACCACCCGAACCATCGCTCGCTGAACAGCAGCGGGACGAGTTCAAAACACTGCTCATGCGGCAGTCCGCCGAGTTCGACAACTTCCGCAAGCGCACCGAGCGCGAGCGGCAGATGCTCGAAGAGACGGCGGCGTTCAACATCATCCACGAGCTGCTTCCGCTCGTCGACAACCTGGAGCGCGCGCTCGGTGCGGAAGCCGGCGCCGACGGGGCGGACGCCTACCGCAAGGGCGTCGAGCTGATCCACCGCGAGCTGCAGGACATCCTGCGGCGGCGCGGAGTGAAGCCAATCGGAGCGCTCGGCGCCGAGTTCGATCCGCACTTTCACCAGGCGGTGTCGTACGAGCCTGCCGCCGACAGAAACGACGGGGAGATCGTCGAAGAATTCCGCCGCGGCTACATGCTGGGCGACCGTCTTCTGCGGCCGTCAATGGTGAAAGTAGCAAAGGGCTGAGCGGCGTGAGCAAGCGTGACTATTACGAAGTCCTTGGCGTCGCCAGGGACGCGAGCGAGGTAGAGATCAAGAGCGCGTATCGCAAGCTCGCGCTGAAGTACCACCCCGATCGGAATCCCGGCGACCACAGGGCGGAAGAGTCGTTCAAGGAAGCGGCGCAGGCGTACGCCGTCCTCGCCGACGCGCAGAAGCGCGGTCTCTACGATCGCTTCGGCCATGCCGGCGTGCCCGGCGCGGGCGCGGGTCCCGGGTTCGATCCGACGATCTTTGCCGACTTCTCGGACATTTTCTCCGGCCTCGGCGACATGTTCGGCTTCGGGGACATCTTCGGCGGCGGCGGCCGCCGGCGCCGCGGCGGGCCGCAACGCGGTTCGGACCTCCGCTACGACCTCGAGATCTCGTTCGAGGAATCCGCAAAAGGCACCGAAACCGCCATCGTCCTTCCACGCGAGGAGGCGTGCGAGACCTGCGCGGGGTCAGGCGCGGCCGAAGGCACCTCGCCAGAGACCTGTTCACAGTGCAAGGGCACAGGGCAGCTTCGCCAACAGCACGGGTTCCTGACCGTGGCCCGCCCCTGTCCGAACTGCCGCGGGACCGGCAAGACAATCGCGAAACCGTGCGAGTCGTGCCGTGGCGCTGGACGCATCCAACGCGAACGCAAGCTCACGGTGAAGATCCCGGCGGGCATCGCGACGGGTCAGCAGATGCGCCTGTCGGCGGAGGGAGAGCACGGCACCGCCGGCGGCCCCCCCGGCGATCTCTATGTCGTCGTTCACGTCCAGGAGCATGCGTTCTTCCACCGCGAAGGGGACGATCTCTACTGCGAGCTCCCCATCCAGTTCCCGACGCTTGCGCTCGGCGGCAGCGTCAAGGTGCCGACGCTGAATGGGCGCGAGGCGGTGAACATCCCCGCCGGCACGCAGCCTGGCGCGCGCTTCAAGGTCAAAGGCAAGGGCATGCCGAATGTTGGAGGCCGCGGCCACGGCGACCTGCACGTCATCGCGCGTGCCGCGGTGCCGAAGAAGCTCTCAAAGGAACAGAAGCTGATGCTGGAGCAATTCCGCAAGACGCTGCCGGAAGATGTGGAGATCGACCAGTACGACGAAAAGCCATTCTTCGAGCGCGTGAAGGATATCTTCGGTTAGAAGGTGGCATCTCCCGCTCTGATCCTGCGGCTGAATGGTCTCCCGGTCGCCGCCCGGGACCGCCTCGTCGCGCTGCTCGCCGATCATGCGCTCGTAGCCATCCAGGAAGATGATCTCGTCGCGCCGCAGATCTGGACCGCACACTTCGCGACCTCGGATGCGCGCGACGCTGCCGCCACTGCTGTGCACGACGCGGGCGGCTTCGAGGCCATCGCGACTCAACCTGCCGACGTCGAAGACGACGACTGGGCGCGCAGAACGCAGGCAGATCTCCCGGCGATTCGAATAGGCCGAGTAATCGTCGCTCCGCCTTGGGATTTGCCCGTTCCCTCCGTCACCTCCGATTCGCATTCCGCATCCCGCATCCCGCATCCCGACGTCGTAGTCATGATCGAGCCGTCGCGCGGCTTCGGCACCGGCCATCATCAGTCCACCCGGCTGTGCATCGCGCTTCTGCAGAATCGCAACCTGGCCGGGCAGACGATGATCGATGTCGGCACCGGCTCCGGCGTGCTGGCAATTACCGCCGCGAAGCTGGGCGCCGCGTACGTCATTGCGATCGATGTCGACCCCGATGCGGTGGAAAATGCGCGGGAGAACATTGCCGCTAATGGCGTGAGCGACGTTGTGGACGCGCATGTCGAGGATTTCACCGCCGCGAACCGCTCACCCGCCGCCGTCGTCACTGCCAATCTCACCGGCACGCTGCTGTCGCGCCACGCCACGGAGCTCGGCCGCCTCGTCGGTCCGAGCGGCACGCTGATCGTCTCAGGTTTCAACGTCGAAGAACGCCAGATGGTCGAGGATGCGTTCGCCCCGACCTTCGCGATCGCCGAGTCCGCTGAGGAGGACGACTGGTGGGCTTTCGTGATGATAGCTAACAGCTGACAGCTGATAGCTGCCTACGGCTGCGCCCACAGCGCATTCAGGGCCGCCAGCGCCGCGACGGGCATTGATTCGGCTCTCAGGGTCAGGGGCCCGAGCGACACCGCCATCGCTCCTGTGGCGAGCGCCTGCGCGACCTCGGCCGCCGACCACCCTCCCTCCGGCCCCAGCAGGACCGCGGCGCGCGCGGGGACGTCGTGGTCCAGCAACGATTTCAGCGACTGCGGCGCGCAGTCGGCTGATGGTTCGACGAAGATCAGGATGATCCCGGCGGACGGCGCGGCGATCCATTCGTCGAAACTCCGCGGCGGATGAATACGTGGCAACGTCGAGCGCCGAGACTGCTTTACCGACGCCAGCGCAACGCGGTTCCAGCGGTCGACGATCTCCGGACGCTTCACCGCGGACGCTTTCACATCCGTGTGCGCCGTCAGCAGCGGCTCGATCGACTCCACCCCCATCATCGTCGCGTCCCGCACCGCATCGTCCATGCTGCCGCCCTTGAGGATCGCCTGCACGAGCACCATCTGCACCGGCGGCGCGTCCGGCACCGGCAGCGCGTCCATCAACCGGAGCACAGCCGTGTCGCGGACCGCCGTCTCGACGACGGCGCGGAACTCGGCGCCGCGGCCGTTGAACACCGTGACCTCATCCCCCGCCGCGAGTCTGAGGACGCGGGCGAGGTGGCGTGCTTCGTCGCGTGGCAGCGTGACGACGCTGCGATCGTCGTCGAGGTCGGGCGCATAGAACCGCGGGAGCATCAGCAGGGATTATGATTGCACTCACCGTTGCTCTTCAAAGGTCAGAATCTCGGAAAGTACAAGATCATCTCGCCGCTTGGGAGCGGCGGCTTTGGCACGGTCTACCTCGCCCATGACACCTGGATCGACAAGAAGGTTGCGATCAAGGTCCCACACCGCCAGGGCATGGACTTCGGCGACCTGCTGCGTGAGCCGCGGCTGCTCGCGAGCGTCAGTCACCCGAACATCGTCTCGATCACCACCGCGGAGAAACAGGACAACGTCTTCTTCATCGTCATGGAGTACGTCCAGGGGGAGACGCTGGAGAACCTGATCGCAGCCGGCGGCTCACTCGACGTGAATCGTGCGCTCGATTTCACCTGCCAGATCTGCAACGCCGTCGATCACGCCCACCGCCAGGGAGTGATCCATCGCGATCTGCGTCCCGCGAACGTGCTGGTGACGGAAAACGACATGCTGAAGGTGGCGGACTTCGGCACATCGCGTTTTCTCGAGATCGCCGCGCACGGTACGACCGTCATCGGCAGCCCGCCCTACATGGCGCCGGAACAGTTCCAGGGCAAGGCGGTCTTCGCATCGGACATCTACTCGCTCGGCGTGACGATGTACCAGATGTTGACCGGGATCCTGCCGTACGACGCGCCGGCTCCCGCGGACCTCGACAAGCTGATGTCGGGCGAGCTCGTGTCCCCGCCGCGGCTGAAGAACCCACTGGTTCCCAAGGCGATCAGCGACATCGTGATGAAGGCCATGGCGCCCGAGATCAGCGCGCGGTATCAGAAGGCGGCCGAGCTGCTCGACGATGTGCTGGCGGCGAAGACCGGAACGTTGCGTCGGACGCCGTCGCCGCGATCGGAGCCAACCGGCGGGTCGCGCTCGTCCCGGGAGGAACAGCAGGGCATCCAGAACCGCCTGCGCGCGCGCGAAGTCCCGGCGCCACGGTTCTGCTGGCAGTGCCACAAGCCGCTCCACGCGCGCACCGATCGCTGCCCCTTCTGCAGCGAACAGCAGTAGCGGGGCTGGGTGCTAAGAGGTGCGGGAGGTGCGGCGAGGTGCTTCAGCGGTGCAAAGAGGTGCTGCGCCTTGAGCACTCGTCAGCACCCTTGAGCAC
>JACDCA010000206.1 GCA_013694635.1 Acidobacteriota bacterium
ATTCCCAGCGGCTGGGCGTCAAGCGCCACGACGGGAACCTCGTGGCCGGCGGCTCGATCCTCGTCCGCCAGCGCGGCCGCAGGTTTCGTCCGGGTTTGAACGTGGGTCTCGGCAAGGACGACACGCTATTTGCAAAGGTCACCGGGCGTGTCAAGTTCGCGGACCACGGCGCCCACGGCCGCACCATCAGCATCGTTCCAGCCGAACAGTCGTAGTGCAGGGTGCTACGAGGTGCAGAGGGATGCTCATGGGTGCGACACCTTTACGCACCTCGTAGCATCCTCTAGCCCCCCCCAGCACCCCATGCCCTATGTTTGTTGACGAGGTAGAGATTCACGTCGTCGCCGGGCATGGGGGCCGCGGCGCGCTGAGCTTCCGCCGCGAAAAGTTCGTCCCGCGCGGCGGACCGAACGGCGGCGACGGCGGACCCGGCGGGTCGGTCTACCTCGTCGCCAACGCGAACCTCAATACCCTCCTCAACTTCCGGTTCCAGAAACTCTTTGAAGCCGAGCGCGGCGCGCACGGCGAAGGCTCGAATCGTACGGGCCGGACGGGGTCCGACATCGAGCTCGCGGTGCCGGTCGGCACCACCGTCTACGAACGGCGCGACGACCAGTACGTGCAGGTCGCCGACCTCACCGAGGAAGGCCATCGCGTGCTCATCGCGAAGGGGGGCCTCGGCGGTCACGGCAACGCCAGCTACGCAACCTCCACCAACCGCGCACCGCGCCGCACGCAGCCGGGGCTTCCGGGGGAAGAGAAGGATCTGCGGCTTCACCTGAAGCTGCTCGCGGACGTCGGTCTCGTAGGCTTTCCCAATGCGGGAAAATCCACACTGATCTCGCGCATCTCCGCCGCGCGTCCGAAGATCGCCGATTACCCGTTCACCACGCTGGTACCGAACCTGGGCGTCGTCGGTCTTTCAGGTGACCGGACATTCGTGGTCGCGGACGTCCCGGGTCTGATCGAAGGGGCGCACCAGGGCCAGGGCCTCGGGACGAGATTCCTCAGCCATCTCGAGCGCACCAAAGTCCTGGTCCACCTGGTCGACGTCTCATCGGGAAGCGGCCGCGAACCGGTGGACGATTTCGAGATCATTACGCGCGAGCTGCAGCTCTTCCCCGGACGTGACGTGTCGGGCGAACGGCTGGCCGAGAAGCCCGTCATTGTCGCCGCGAACAAGATCGATGCGCTCGACGAGCCGGAGAGGCTCGAACGGCTGCGGCAGCATTTGCAGGAGCGGGGTATTCCGCTCTACGCTGTGTCAGCGGCCGCGGGCGACGGCCTGACGCCGCTCATCGAAGCCGTCTGGCGTGAAGTGGCGGCGGCTCGCGAACGAACATCCGCGGCGGCGCAGATACCAGACGCTGACCCAGTGGCTGAATGAACGAGGCCGCGCGCATCGGCATCCTCGGGGGCACGCTCGACCCGATTCACTTCGGTCATCTCGACACTGCTCTGGCCGCGCGCGAGGCCCTCGCACTCGACTCGGTGATCATCGTCCCCGCGCGGATTCCTCCGCATCGAACCGAGCAGCCGCTGGCATCGCCGTTCCACCGGTTCGCGATGGCGGCGCTGGCCGTGAATGGCGTGGAGGGGCTCAGCGCGAGCGATATCGAGCTCTCGAGCCCCGGACCGTCGTACACGGCCGATACGCTCGAGCGCATGCGCAGCAGCCTCGGTCTTGCGGCGTCGCAGATTTTCTTCATCACGGGCGCCGACGCCTTTGCAGATATTGAAACGTGGAAGCGCTATCCGCAGGTACTCGACCTCGCGGAGTTCGTCGCGGTCTCGCGTCCCGGTGTGCCGGTTGCGGCTCTCAGGCGCCAGCTGCCGGCGCTGAAGCCGAGGATGCGACTGCCGTTGCGCCGGTCGGATCTGCAGACGCGCGGCGAGAGAACATCGATTTTTCTCGTGGACGCACCGACGCTCGACGTCTCCTCCACCGAAATCCGCCGGCGGCTGCTCGCGGGGCTCCCGCTGAATGGTCTCGTGCCGCCGGCGATCGAACACCACATTCAACAGCACGGCCTCTACGGCCGTCAGCCGCTCACCCCATCCACGGCAGATCACTTGCATGGCCAAAACTGAGAGAAAACGAACGACAACGGCGACCAGAACCAGGAAGCTTTCGAGTGAAGTCTCGAAGGCGGTGCGTGCCGCGCTCGACAAAAAGGCGATCGACGTCGTGGTGCTCGACCTGCGCGATACCCCGGCCTTCACCGATTTCTTCGTCCTGTGCTCCGGTCAGAATCAGCGACAGGTGAAGGCCATCTCCGATGCGATCGAAGAATCGCTGCGCGCGTCGAAGGTGCGCGCGACGCACGTCGAGGGTTACGAACGCGGCGACTGGGTGCTGATGGACTTCTTCAGCTTCATCGTTCATGTCTTTACCCCGCAGACCCGCACTTTCTACTCCCTCGAGCGGCTGTGGGGAGATGCGCTGCGCGTCGAAATCAGCGACGACACGCCTTAGCGACCTGGCGAAAGCTACGCTGGCCGTGCTCATCGCGCCGGCTTGCGCGGCGTGCCGGGATCCGCTGGATTCTCCCCTGTCGAGCGCGGTCTGTGCCGCGTGCTGGTCCCGCATTCATCCCCTGACGGAACCGCTCTGCCGGATCTGCGGTGACGCGCTCGCGTCCTGGCGGCTCGAGGGGGCCCTGAGCGCGGTGTGCACGCGCTGCGCGAATCATCCACGCCTGATCACGATCGGCCGTGCGATAGGCGCATACGAGGGCGCGCTGCGCGACGTCCTGCACGTCCTGAAGTACGACAAGCGGCGTTCGGTTGCGCGCCCGCTCGCACGGTTGATGGCGCAGGCGGGCGCACCCGTCCTGGACAGGGCCGACTTTCTCGTCCCTGTGCCGTTGCACATCACGCGTCACTACCGTCGGGGTTTCAACCAGGCGTCGGAACTCGCACGGCACATTGGCGTCCCGACGGTGAACGCGCTGTGGAGACGCCGTCCGACGGTGACACAGACGGATCTTCCTGAGGGGGAACGGCATCGCAACGTCCGGAACGCCTTTGCGATCCGACGTCCTTCGCGTGCCCGTATTCAGAATTCAGTGGTCGTAGTCGTCGACGATGTGAGCACGACGGGTGCGACGCTCGACGCATGCGCCGCCGTGCTCCTGTCGGCCGGGGCGAAGGAGGTCCGCGCGCTTACGGCTGCCCGAGCCGTGTCGCGACTGCCGTAAGGACGTCGGCGGTGACGTCGGACTTGCTGCGCCCGCCGTCCAGCCTGATCCAGTTGGGCTGCGCACTCTGGCGATGGTAGCTGTCGCGCACGCCGGAGAGCAGCGCGAGATCGCGCTCGTAGCGGTCGCGTCCCGTCGCCTTGCGCCCGACGGCCGTCTCGGGCGCGATGTCGAGAACGATCGTCAGATCGGCCGCCGGCAGGAAGCGCTGCGCGTCGGCCAGCCAGCCGGCGTCCAGACCCTGCGCCTCGCCGTAGGCGATGCTCGACGCGGCGTAGCGGTCGCAGATGACGACGATCTCGGCGTCGATCATTGACTGGATCGCCGCGCGATGCTCGTACCGATTCGCGATGTAGAGGAGTTGCAGCGTATCGGGGGCGTACTCGCGTTCGCCATGGAGCGCGCGGGAGATCTCCCTCCCTATCGGCGTCGCGTAGTCAGGAAACGACAGGAGGCGGCACTCGCGCCCTTTCGAGACGAAGTAGTCGCGCAGACTCTCGGCTTGCGTCTGTTTGCCGCTCTGGTCCAGCCCTTCGAACGCTAGGAGCAGCCCACGCATCTTCATGATCGGCGGGGCCCTCTGCACCCCGCCTGGCTCGCTTCGTTACGTGGGACCCGGCGCCCACTCCACTTCGCTCGCACTACGTCTCCAGCGCCAGCAGGTCGTCGATCGTCTGGCGCCGGCGAATGACGCTCCACCCGCCCTTCTCGACCAGGACTTCCGCCGGCATCAGGCGACGGTTGTAATTGGACGCCATGACGGCGCTGTAGGCTCCGGTGTCGCGGATCGCGAACAGGTCGCCGACTGACGGACGTGGAAACCGCCGGTCCTTGCCGATCGTGTCGCTGGTCTCGCACAGCGGACCCACGACATCGCAGGTGATCTCGGCGGCAGCCGTCGGTGCCACGGGTTCTACGGCGTGATAGGCGCCGTACATCATCGGCCTGATCAGCTCCGTCATCCCCGCATCCAGGATCACGAACAGTTTTCCGCCGGGCTGCTCCTTCACATCGATCACTCGCGACAGCAGGACGCCGGCGGGCGCGACGATGTGACGGCCTGGCTCGAGAACGAGATGAAGGCCGGACTCTCTCACGGCCGTGAGTAGCGCATCGGCGTACTCCTGCACGCCGGGGACGGGTGAGCCATCGTACGAAACGCCAAGGCCCCCGCCCAGGTCCAGATGATCGATGACGAGGCCCTCGTCGCGGAGTTCGCGCGCCAGGCGTACGACCGCTTCCGCGGCGGCGCGAAGCGGCTGAAGGTCGGTGATCTGCGAGCCGACGTGGACGTGCAGGCCCACGATCTCGACCCCGGCGGCCGATGAAAAACGCCGGCAGATCGCTTTGGCGGCAGCCATCGGCATCCCGAACTTGTTCGTTTTCAGGCCGGTCGAGATGTGCGGATGGCTCTTCGCGTCGATGTCCGGATTGACCCTCAGCGCGATGCGGGCGCGGGTCTGCCGTGCGGTCGCCAATCGGTCGATCCGCTCGATCTCCCCTTCCGACTCAGCGTTGATTGTGGCGACGCCGAGATCGATCGCGAGGGCCAGCTCCAGCCACGTCTTGCCGACGCCGGTGAAGACGATCTGCGAAGGAAGGAAGCCGGCGCGCAGAGCGACGTCGATTTCCCCGCCCGAGTTCGCGTCCGCGCCGGCGCCCAGCGACCGCAGCAGCCGCGCGATGGCCATCGTCGAATTCGCTTTGAGCGCGTAGTGCAGCGAGTGGGGATAGCTCGCGAAGGCGGCGTCGATGGCGCGATAGCGTTCGACGATCGTCGCGGCGCTGTAGACGTAAAGCGGTGTGCCTTCGGCCGATGCGAGCGCTGAGAGCGGCACGCCGTCACACGCGAGCGTGCCCTGCTGTCGAAAAAACCCTGTCACAGTGGAACCGTCATCTTACCGCAGGTGCGACGTGCGAGGTGCGACGTGCGGGTACGTTGAACGTTGTTTTTGATATGATTTCCTTTGTTTCCCGCCCCGCGTGCAAACCGGATGATGCATGTCCGTTGACTTACCCGCCGCCCAGCCGGCGACGCCCGATACCCTCATCGCCCGGTGCTTGAGCGGTGATCAGGCGGCGTGGGAAGCGATCGTCCGGCAGAACTGGCGCAAGGTATTCAACGTCGCGTACAAGTTCGTCGGTAAGCACGAGGAAGCCGAGGATCTGACACAGGACGTCTTCCTGAAGATCTTCAAGGCGCTCGCCACGTTCGACCGCCGTGCGAACTTTCAGACGTGGATCGTCAGCATCAGTCGCAATCTCTGCATCGATCACTACCGCAGCGTGCGGAAGGAGCGGATGACGATCGCGCGCGAGGTCGACACGAACGACCTGCAGCCGGCGTCGACGGACCGGACGCCATACGCCGCGGCCGAACACCAGGATCTGCGCGTCATGCTGCGACAGGCGCTGCAGACACTGCCCGAGACATTGCGGACGGCCGTCGTACTGCGCGACCTCCAGGAGCTCTCGTACCAGGAGATCGCCGACCGTCTGCAGCTGCCCGAGGGCACCGTGAAGTCACGGATCAATCGCGGCCGGCTGGAGCTGGCGCGGCAGCTGAAGCGGCTGCAGGATAATCAACCGGCCATGCGCCGGCGCCGCGGAACGTCCGCGCGTCCGTCGGGCCGGCGTTCCGGAGCGTCCGAATGAATCTGACAACCGAACACGCCAACGGCGTCGCCATCGTCCGAGTCGGAGAATCGCGGCTGATGTATCCGCTGCTCTCCGAATTCGCTACTGCCGTCACGCAGCTCATAGGGGCCGGTGAACGCAAGGTGATCGTCGACCTCAGCGCCGTGGGGTACGTCGACAGCGCCACGATCGGGTGCCTGATGGACCTGTACCGTCAGGCTGCGGCCGCGGGGGGCGCGCTGAAGCTGGCCGGCGTCCAGAAGCGCGTCGAGACGATGCTGACGATGACCGGCGCCCAGAATTTCATCGAGGTACACCCCGACGAGCCGAGCGCCGTCAAAAGCTTCGGAGCGTAGCCGATGCGCGAGATCAAACTGACCACCGGCGCCCCCGTGGAGCTGGACGGCGACCTGCTGACGGTCCTCGAATCCTTATACAAAGAGATCAGCGCCAAGCGCGACCTCGACCACTCGTTCGAAGACACCGTCCGCGAAATCCAGAACGTCATCGACCAGATGGACGACGCGGAGAGGAAGCAGTATCTGTCGGAGAGCCTTTTCCTCAATTTCGTCTCCTACGAGAACGAGCGCCTCGGCGCATATATGAGGAAACTGACCAAGAAAGCGTAGCCGTTCAGCCTTCAGCCTTCAGCGTTCAGCATTTTTGTTGTGTCCCT
>JACDCA010000228.1 GCA_013694635.1 Acidobacteriota bacterium
ATCGGCCGTCGCCCCCGGAGCGTATTCAGGCACTCGTTGACGAGGATGCGGTAGATCCAGCTGAAGAACTTGCGCTGTCGATCGCAGGTCGCCAGCGCCTGATAAGCCTTCAGAAATGCCGTCTGGGTCGCGTCCCGCGCTTCTTCCCGATCACCCAGCAGCCTGGCGGCTACCCGGAAGAGGGGGGCATGGTAGCGTACCACCAGCGGTTCGAACGCCGCACTGTCCCCGTCGAGGCACCGGCCAATCAGCCTATCCTCGTCTTCTGTGCCTACCTGTAAATACACAAGGTCCCTGGAAAAGTTGGAGCCGGACTTATAGCACAACGGCACCAGCCGGGTATGATGAGGCGTTCCAGTGAACGACGCTCAAATGCCGGCGGGAAAACACGCCCGTTTCGAGGCGGACGCGGCGGCCATCGGTCAGGCGGCCGCGGCGCTGGACGGCTTCTGCTCGTCGGAGCAAGTGCCCCGTGACGCCATCTGGCCACTCCAGGTAGCCCTTGACGAAATCGTCGGCAACATCGTCTCGCACGCGGCGGCCGGACGGGCAGTCCCCGCCTTCGACGTATGGTTCCGGCGCGCCGGCGAGAGCATCGAGATCGTCGTCGCCGACGACGGCCCGCCCTTCGACCCCTTGGAACGGCCAGCCCCGGACGTGACCCTGCCGCTCGACGCGCGGCAGCCGGGCGGTCTCGGCATCATGCTCGTGAAATCACTCATGGACGACGTCCGCTACGAACGGACGACGCGGAACGTATTGACCATCCGAAAGCGGATCACTCCCGGCGGTGTGCCGGGCGGAGCGGAAACCAGATGAACATTCAGCAGAACGTGCTCGACGGCGTTACGGTCATTGCGCCGGCAGGGCGACTCGATACGACGACGAGCGGGCCGTTGGAGGAAGCGATCCGGAAGACCGTCGACGCCGGCGCGCGCGACGTCGTCATCGACTTTGCGGATGTTGATTACATCAGCAGTGCGGGGCTGCGCGTGCTCCTCGTCCTGGCAAAGCGGATGCGGGACCTGAAGGGTCGCCTGGTGCTCTGCGGGATGCCGGAGCCCGTGCGGCAGGTGTTTCATCTCGCCGGATTCCTGCCGCTTTTCAGCGTCGAGCGCTCGAGAGACACCGCGCTCGCGCGATTCGCCGCGCATTCGTGAAAACGATCACGTTCAACATCCAGCCGCCGAGCGGAGCGGCCTTCGAACGCGAGTGCGGCGAGGATCCCGTAACGTTCGGCCGCGGCGGCGGCGCTGATGTCGTCGTGACCGACGGTTCCATGTCGCGCAATCACGCGCGAATCGTGGCCGAGGCCGGTGGGTGGGTGATCGAAGATCTTGGGGCGCGCAACGGGACGTACGTCAACGGCGAGCGTCTGACGGAACGTCAGCCGATCGCGCCGGGCGACATCATCAAGATGGGGGCCACGATCGTGCAGGTGAACGATCCGGCGCAGGAGCCGGATTACGCGATCGGCGGCGGTGATCTCGCGTCCTCGATCTTCCGGCCGGCGACGGAAATTGCCGAAGCCACGTTGCCCGCGGCACCGTCGCGTGTTGCCGCGCGCCTCAAGGCGCTCAATGATTTCCACCGGTCGCTCGCCGGCCCGATCACGCTCGACGAGCTGCTCGAACGTCTGCTGGACGGTCTCTTCTCGGCCCTGCATCCCGAACAAGGCGTGGTTCTGCTGCAGCAGCCCGACGGCACGCTGGCGACCGCTGCAAGCCGACGGCTTCCCGGAGCGAAGGGGGAGCTCCTGGTATCGCGCCGGCTGGCCTTCGAAGTCGTTGAAAAAGGCACGGCCGCGCTCGTGTCGGACCTGTCGATCGACGAGCGCTTCTCCGGCGCACACAGCATGATGTTATCGGGTGTTCGCAGCATCCTGGCGGCGCCGATCAGTGATCCTGCGGGATGCCTCGGTATGGTGGCGATCTACTCACGCGCGCACGTCCGGCGGTTCGGCGAAGAAGACCTCGAGCTGCTCGTCTCCCTCGCGTCGGTAGCCGCGCTTCGCATCCGGAACGTGGAGCTCGCCGAAGAGGCGGCCGCCCGCCGCGTGCAGGACCGCGAGCTTGCGCTCGCTCACGACATTCAGATGGCCATGCTGCCGCGGCGCATGCCGGCCAGGCCGGAGGTCGAGATGTGGGCGACGCTGATCCCCGCGCGGGCGGTAGGCGGTGATCTCTATGACTTCCTGATCATCGACGACGCCCTCTGGTTCGTCATCGCGGACGCCGCGGGCAAAGGCGTGAGTGCTGCGCTGTTCATGGCGGTGACCCGGACGCTGTTCCGCGCCGTGGCCCGTGGTGAAGCGACGGTGTCGTCGGTCCTGGCGAGGATGAACGCTGAGCTCGCCGTCGACAACGAGCGGCAGTTCTTCGTGACAGCACTGGTCGGGCGACTCGATCTCACATCAGGAAGGCTGGCGTACAGCTCCGCGGGCCACCCGGCGCCGCTGCGCCTGTCGACCAGCGGGACCGCGGAGCCCCTCGCCGCCCCCGACGGCGGCATCGCACTCGGCATCCTCGAAGACGCTGCATACGAGGAAGTGGAGTTGCAGCTCGGCCCCGGCGAGTTGCTGCTTCTCTTCACCGACGGCGTCACCGAGGCAATCAACGTCAACGGCGAGCTGTTCTCCGATGCGCGGTTGCTCGGCGCGCTCGCCGAGCACGGTGCCCGACCAGCCGCCGACATCGTCAATCGCGTGGTGGAAGCGGTCAACGGCTTCGCCGCCGGCGCGCCGCAGGAGGACGACATCACCGTTCTCGCGCTGCGGTACCTCGGGGCTAGATAGAGCTTCCAGCTACCAGCTTCCAGATTCCAGCTGATAGCTGACAGCCGATAGCTGGGAGCTGGGAGCTGGGAGCCGGGTTATACTGAGACTCCCCAGCCCGTTCAAGTTCCCGCGAAACGCAGAATCTCATGCGCCGATTCATCATTGCCCTCACGATCATGCTCGCCGCGTGTGGCGACTCGTCCACGCCGACGGGCCCGTCGAACCCCGGCCAGCCACAGGGGCAGACGCGATCGATTGCGGGACGGATCACCGACCTGTTGACCGGCGCAGGCGTCCAGGGCGCGCGCGTCGCGATCGGCAGCGCGGCGGCGGTGACGACTGGCGGGGATGGGTCGTGGCGCGCCGACGTCCCTCCTCCCTCGACCGACCGGATCCTCACCACCATCACAGCCGCCGGATTCCAGCCGCGTGAAACCTACGTGGCCTGGACCAACAACGACCGCCAGAATGTCGCCATCGATGTGCTGCCCGATCGCCCGCCGTTCTCCCTGGCGTTCTACCGCGAGCTGGTGCGGGACGGCTTGGAGAGCCCGTCGCGGCTGGAGCCGGTTCGACGGTGGACAGCCAACCCCCATATCTATCTGAGGACGTTGAATCCGAAAACCGGCCAGCCGCTGGCGCCTGCCGAAACTGCTGCCTTGCTGCAGAACGTGCGCGACGCGGTCAGTCAGCTCACCGGGGGGCTTTTGAGCGTCGGCACCGTCGAGTCCGGCGTCGCCGCCCGGCCCGAGCGCGTCGGCACGATCAACATCGACATCAAGTACGAGCCGGGCGATGACTATTGCGGCATCACATTCGTCGGTGCGAATCCGGGATCGGTGTCGTTCAACTACGAGCGCTGCACCACGCCCTGCGCCGGCAACCCGCTCGGCCCCGAGCTGATCGCGCACGAGATCGGACATGCGCTGGGCTTCTGGCACGTGTCGTCCGGCGTCATGCAGGCGGAGGATTTCGTCAACTGCCCGACGGTCAATTTCACGGACTCCGAACGGCTTCACGGCTCCATCGCCTACCGTCGGCCGTCGGGTAATCTCGACATCGACAGGGATCCGCAGTCTGTCAGCGCACTCGCGGCGCCCGGCGGATCACCGGCCATCCGTTGCCGGCGAAGCCGCAGCCATTGAACTCACTTGTAGCGAGGCACGCTGGGGGGGATGGCCTTTTCGATTCGCGGCCGCTCCGCCGTATCAGCGAACGCCCAGACACTGGCGAACACCGTCCTGGTCACCGCTTCCATTTTCGCCGGATCCAAATGCCGCGCTTCGTCTGACGGCTGGTGATATCGCGGGTGGATGCCTGTGAAGAAACCGATGGTGAGGATTCCGCGTTCGAGGTACGGCCCCGCATCCGTGCGCGGGTAGAAGAACTCGTGTTCCGGCTTGTCGAAGTCCCGGTTGAACTTCATGTTCAGATAGCCGGTGTTGACCCGTTCCAGCAGCGCATCGGCCGTCGCCGCCAGAACCCCTGGCCCGACCAGGTAGACCTCATTCGGCCCCGCCACTGTGGCCGACGACGCGTCGGAAGATCCGGGCGTGCGATTGGCGCCGATCATGTCGATGTTGAAGTGCGCGACGATCGTGTCGAGCGGCACGGGCGGGTTCGCCACGAAATACCTGGTGCCCCAGAGCCCCTGCTCCTCACCGCTGTCCCAGATGAAGATGATGGACCGCTTCGGGCCGAGCGCCGCCATGCGCTCCGCAATCGCCAGGTTGCCTGCGCTCCCGGACGCGTTGTCGTCAGCCGAGTTGTAGATCGCATCCCCTTCGACCGTGCGCGTGCCGACCGCGCCGTCCAGATGCGAGGCGACGGTCAGGTACTGGTCCTTCAGCGCAGCGTCGCGCCCCTCGATCATCGCGACCACGTTGTACGGGCGGTGCTCGACCGACGACGCCACCGGAATGTTTACCGAGACGCGTTGCGTCAGCTCGAAGGATGCCGGATAGTCGCCGGTGTCGCCGCGCGCGATGATGTCGGGCCCCGCGGCTCGCTCGCCGGTCATCAGCGTCTCGGCACCCGCCGACGAGAGGAGGACGGACGTGATCCTCGCCGCCGCGTAGGCGGAGGGCACCGACGGGTCAAGCTCGCGCCGTGACAGGCTCTGACCACGCATCTGCTCCCAGTTCTTCAATGCAGACGCTTGCGGAATGAAGATGATGCCGGCGGCGCCACGGCGCGCCGCTTCGTCCTGCGGGCTGCTGGCGCCCACGGCGACCCGGCCGATCTGCCGGATC
>JACDCA010000300.1 GCA_013694635.1 Acidobacteriota bacterium
GCGATCAGATCCGCGAGCTCCAGCTGAACGGCCGCTCGTTCATGACGCTCCTCGAGTTGGTGCCGGGCGTGGCCTCGGACTTGCCGGACCGGGCGGATCCGAACACGAATCCGTCGGTGTCGATCAACGGCGCCCGCAGCACCGCCTCGAACTTTAACATCGACGGCGGCAACAATGCCGATGTCATCGTAGGTAGCAGCTCCCTCAACACCTTTACCTCTATCGATACGATCGCCGAAGTCAAAGTCGTCACGTCGACGTTCGCGGCCGAGTACGGGCGCGGCGGTATCTCGCAGGTCAACGTCGTCACCAAGAGCGGATCCAAGCGCTTCACCGGATCTGCGTACGAGTTCTTCAGGGATGACAAGATGGACGCGCGCGACTACCTGACCCACCAGGTACTGCCGCTCGAGCTGAACAACTTCGGCTACACGCTGGGCGGTCCCGTGCTGCTGCCCGGCGGGTACAACAAGGATCGAAGCAAGACGTTTTTTTTCTTTTCCAACGAGTACAACAACATCACGACGCGCGGCGAGGCGATCAACACGATCGTTCCGACCGCCCTGGAACGCGACGGTAATTTCAGCGCGCTTGGACCTGGCGCTGACGGCCTTTTCGGGACGTCGGACGATCCGGTGATCGACCCCGGCACCGGGCGCGGGTTCGCCGACGGCACGATTCCCCAGGCCCGGCGCCATCTCGATGCGCTGAAGTTGCTCGCCCTGTACCCGCTGCCGAACTTCCGCGGAGCCGGCTCGATCAACTTCACATCCGCTGCCCCAAGCACGCAGAACTGGCGGCAAGAGCTCATCCGAATCGATCATCATTTTTCCTCGACCTGGAAGATGTACGCGCGCTACGTGCAGGATCATGCGTACATCGATAACCCGTATGGGGGCTCGGCGCTCACCTCGGTGACGACCCGCTTCCCTGGAGTCGCCGCGACCCGGGCGGACCGCCCAGGAAAAAACCTGGTCGTCAACATGACGAACATCATCGGACCCTCGTGGCTCAATGAGTTCGGCTTTACGTATGCGCGGCGCATCTTTACGATGAATCCGGTCGGTCCCGACGCCGATCGCGCACACCTGGGCATCAACCTCGCGGAGATCTTCCCCGATAACCCGGGAAACGTGATTCCGTCCATCACCCTGGGCTCAGGCCTGGCAACGCTGACCGTCCCCCGGTTCAGTCACAAGCGGCTCTATAACGTCGAGCTCTCGAATAACGTCACGAAGCTGGCCGGCAGGCACACGCTCAAGGCTGGCGCGCTCTATTCGTTCGGCTTCAATCGGGAGCATCCCTTTTCCCCAAACCTGAACGGGTCGTTGACATTCAATACGAGCGCCTCGCGGAACCCGATCGCCAACTTCCTCCTGGGGCTGCCCTCGGCGTACTCGGAAGTCGAGAATCTGGTCGTGTCACGCGCGAAGTTTTCGATGTTCGAATCATTCGTGCAGGACGATTTCCGCGTGGCCGACCGTCTCACGATCAACGCGGGCCTGCGCTATTCCGCCTATCTCAACCCGTACGACAAGGATGACGTGCTGACCAATTTCTTGCCGGTACTCTACGATCCGGCGCGTGCGCCGCAGATCGACACGGCCGGCCGACCGGTCGCCGGTACCGGCGACCGGCTCAACGGCATTGTCGTCGCCGGCGTCAATTCGCCGTACGGCCGGCGCGTCACGAACAACCACACGAATCTCTTCGGCCCGCGGCTGGGTCTCTCGTGGGATGTGTTCGGCACACAGAAGACCGCACTGCGGGGGGGCTACGGGATCTTTTACACGCGGCCGCTCCTCGGCACATTTTTGAACAACTCGTTCGGCAATCCCCCGTTCTCACGCTCTGTGTCGATCACAAATCCGTCGCTCGACAACCTCGCCGGGGGGACGGCGGCGCCGGTCACGGTCCCGAACCTCACGTCACTGGCGGACCCGCTGTACGCCCCGACGATCGAACAGTGGAGCGTCGGCGTCCAGCAGACATTGCCGCTGCGTTCCACGCTGGGCGTCGCCTACGTCGGTTCACGCGGCCGGCACCTGATGCGGCCCGTGTCGATCAACGACGCGGAGCCCGCAGCGTCGCGCACGGTCCACATCAACACCGTGCGGCCCTACCTGGGTTACGGCAACATCAACCAGCGAGAAAGCACGGGATCGAGCAAATACCATTCGCTCCAGGTGAGCCTGAACCGGCGCCTCTCGGGGCGGTTCTCTCTGGGCCTGGCCTACACGCTCGCCAGGAGCATGGACGACGCGTCGAGCGACCGGAACGACACCGATATCCCCCCTGACAATGGCAGCCCGGGCGCCGAGTGGGGTCCCTCGGATTTCGATCGCACGCACGTGTTCACGGGCAACTGGATCTGGCACCTGCCGAACGGCGTACCCGGATCTCGGCACCGCGTGCTCGGGGCGGTGGTCAACGGCTGGCAGTTGTCAGGGATCGTGCGCGCGTACTCCGGGAAGCCCTTCGATGTGGTCATGAACCAGGATGTCGCCGGCGTAGCCTCGAGCACGAACAACCAGCGTCCCGATGTCATTGGCGACACCAACGGGCCTCGTACCGTGGAGCAATGGTTCAACACGGCGGCCTTCGCGCGCCCCGCCAGCGGCACCTTCGGGAACATGCGACGCAATAGTCTCCGTGGGCCGGGCGTCAACAAAGTTGACCTCGCGATCTTCAAGAACTTCCGTCCGCACCAGCGGCTCCGCGTGCAGTTTCGCGCCGAGGCGTTCAACGCTTTCAACACGCCGATCTTCACGACCGTCGGAAGGGCGTTGACGACGACGACCACGGGCGTGAATCCGGCGCTCGGCAACTTCGGCGTCGTGACGGGTACGGCCGACGCACGGGTGATGCAGCTCGCGCTGAAGGTCACGTTCTGATCACGGACCGCGCGTCCGAAAACCCCATCCTCACCCCTGCCATGGTTCGGCCGTCGAGCCCTGACCTCGAGGTCGTCGGCGTGTTCAACCCGGGCGTCATACGACACGTACATGGATCCGTGGGGGGCCACGGAACCGATGAACTGGTGGTCCGTTGTGAACCGTTGCCGGGCCATCGAGAACATGTCGTACGTGGTGGCCGCGAACCAGCGTGCGAGTCTCCGGCACAATCCGCCGTACTCGAGGCTGGGTGGCAGCCAGGTCGTGGATTTCGATGGGAGGATGCTTGCGGAAGCGTCTCCAGGTCCCGGCGAGCGGATCGTCGTGGCCCCAATCGACATCAGCGCCCTGCGCCACGAGCGGGCAACCAGGCGGGGCCATCACATGCTGTCGCACCTGCGGACGGAAGCCTATCCCGTCTATCGTGAGCACCAGTACCCGCCCGTCTCTGCGGGCGTGGCGGCACCCACGCTCTCCTACGAGCGCAACGTGGAATTCATCGACCAGGCGAAGAGAACGGTCCCTCCGGTTCCCGACCGCCAGTCCTGACCGGTTCCGGCCGGTGCGAGGGTCAGCGCCTGCCGCCCGGAGGCAGCTCCCGCAGGGAGATGTTCCGGAACTGCACCAGGCTGGGCGGACTCGTCCAGACGCCGTCCTTCGACGCGCCGTGATGCTGCAGGGCCAGGGGTCCGCGCAGCGGCACACCCGACAGCTCCGCCTTGTCGATCACCGTCTGCCCGTTGAGGACCACGGTGAGACGGGTGCCGCGCATCGTGATCTCGAACGTGTTCCACTCGCCGATGTCGCGGTCCGCATTCACGCGCGGGGTGACCGACGCGCGGACGGCTGCGGCCATCGCGGCGTCGGTGCGATAGCCATACACCTCCCCTGAACCGATGGGCCAACACCAGATGTTGACCTGTGCCTTGTTGGACCCGCGCAGGAAAATACCGGAGTCCGAATCAGGAACGGGAATGCGGATGTCCCGCCCCTCGGCATTCTTCTTGTGCGTGCCGTCGAACCGGATGATCGGCACGTTCGGATTGACGTACGGTGTGCTCTTGAGGCGCCAGTCGAGACGCAGCACGAAGTCGCTGTAGCTCCGCTCCGTCCAGAGGTGCTTGTCTCCCGGCGCTTCGCTGGCCGCGTCGTAATCGATGACGCCGTCGACCACCTTCCAGTGTCCGTTATCCCCTTCGGGCACCTTCCAGCCGGCAAGATCGCGGCCGTTGAACAGCGACGTCCCCTTCGTCCGTCCCGGCTGCGCGGTCTGCGCGCCGGCATAGGAGGACGCGAAAAGAGCAGCGACAAAAGCCAATGTGACAAAGAGTTGTGTGTGCATGCCGGTCCCCAGCCTACAGCGGGTTTTCACCGATCACGACGCCGTCCTTTATCCGGCGCCGACAGGATGGCGTCTATTGGCGCACCGGCCGCCGACATCCGCAAATCGAGCAGCGCCGCGATGGTCGGCGCCACTTGCACCGCCGAGACTCGCTCCACCCGAACGCCGGGTCGAATGCCATACCCCCACGCGACGAAGATCGAGTCCATGGCTGGATCGGTATTCAGCGCGCCATGAAACCCCGCTGGCTGCGGGTTGTCCACGACGTCATCACCGTCAGCCGAGCCGGAGAAACTGTGGTCGTCCGCGGCGACGAGCACCAGATCCCCCATCTGTGCATTTCGGTCGGGCGCGGGGTAGCCGAGCGCGGCAAACTCCGCAGGCTCGAGGACCCTCGCGATCCCCGGCGCACCGCGAAACAGCTGCGCAAGTTTCGGGACGAGCCGCTCGCGGTTCTCGAGCGCGTACACCATCGCGGTGCCTCCCTCGGAAATCACGAAGGCATCGCCAGGCATGTTCCTGCCGGCGTCATCGACCTGGAGAAGCCCGGCCCTGCGCAGTATCGCATTGGGACGAATGCTGCGAGTGGCTGTCTTGAACCCGTGGTCCGAAACTACCATGACCGTCGTACGGTCTTTCATCGGCGATCGACGCACCGCTTCGATCACCCGGGCGAGCTGGGCGTCCACAAATCCAATGGTCGCGTAGGCAGCAGGCGTTCCAGGGCCGTACCGGTGATGTGTGCTGTCGAGCGCCAGCAGATGCAGCATCAGCAGATTCGGCTGATGCCGCTCGATGATGTGCACGGCGGCGGTGGTCCAGGTCTGGTCCTTGGCGACAATGTTCATTTTGGCGAAACGGTCGATTACGCCGGGGGCCGCCAGCCCCGCCGCGATCAGCTCGCGGGCGATTGATCCCTTGGGGTCGGGACGTTCCGCGAAGTCCCACGTGATAGTCCCCGGATTCTGGATGGCGACCCAGTCCACCTGCGCCGTCGACAGACCGGCGCGAAAGGCCGCGTCGTAGACGGTCTCCACGCGGACCATCTCCGCCTTGTCGCGCCACGGTTCGATTCGCGGCAGCGCGCCCGGCTGGCGGATCAGCAGGCCGTTGAAGAGCACCCCATGGACGTCCGGCAAGACCCCCGTGACGAATGTGGTGTGGGTGGGCCACGTGACTGCCGGGTTGACACCCGTCATCCCCTTCGCACTGGCGCCGCTGGCGATCAACGCGCGTAGCGCGGGCGCAGGCAGATCGGGATCAGCGAGCGCGGCGGCGGGAAATCCGTCGAGGCTCACGAGCACCACCGCCGGCGAGTTCGCCGCTCCGGGCTTCCCCTGGGGCGTCCCGGTCCGGTCCGGTGCGCCTGCGTGTGTGGCCACCAGCAGGAGGGCGGCGGCCGCCGAAACAGAGATCGGTAAGCGATGGATGCGTTTCATGGCGGTGCTAGTGTAGGCTACCGCGGGTGTCGCTGCTTGGGCGGCACCCGCGCACGGACGGCAGATCTGGGAGCACCATGCCGACGACGACTGGCAGGCTGGGGGTTGGGATCTACGGAATCGGCTGGTGCGCGTCGCAGCATATCGTCGCGTTCCAGAAAAATCCGCAGGCCGAGGTGACCTGGCTCTGCGGGCGCGATGAGGCGCGCGTGCGGGCGAGCCTGACGAAATACGAGCTGCACCTTCCCGACGCGCGGACGACGACGCGTTTCGAAGACCTGCTGGCGGCGCCCGATGTAGACATAGTAGTCATCACCACTCCGAACCACCTCCACGCCGCAGAGGCGATCGCGGCGGCCGGGGCGGGCAAGCACATCGTGCTCGAGAAGCCGACGGGTCTTGACGAGCATGAGCTGGTGGGCATCCGCGACGCGGTGCGGCGCGCCGGCGTCCGGACGATCGTCTCGTTCGAGCTGCGCTACAACCCGCTGCTCCGGTTCGCGCGGTGGATGCGGGCGTCCGGACACCTGGGCAACATCCGGTTCGCACGGGCGCAGTACCTGTCGCGGGTCACCGACTGGTATGCGGGCTGGGACTGGGTCCGCACGCGCGAAAGCGGCCGGAGTCACCTGCTGGCGGCGGGCTGCCACGCGGTGGACGCGCTGCGCTGGTGCGCGGGGCGCGAAGCCACCGAGGTCAGCGCGTTTCACACTCATTTCACGGAAGGCTATGAGTGGCCCACGTCGATCGTCGTCAACATGATGCTCGAAGGCGGAGCGCTGGGGCACGTGACGAGCTCGACCGACTTCATGATGCCGTACACGTTCCAGATCGAGCTGATGGGCGATCGTGCGACGCTGCGGCAGGACCTGCTGCAGTGGCAGGACACCCCGCTCGACGTCGGGGAGTTGTCCGCAGCGAACCCGTTTGCGGACGTGAAGCTCGAGGCGTCCACCGATCCCGGCGGGCGTCCGGCGATCCGGATCCGCTGCGCGATGCCGGATTCGGCAGATGTGAGCCACCACCCGTTCCAGGCAGAGATCGACGAACTCGTGACGTGTGTGCTCGACGGGCGCGAGACATCCATCAGTGTCTTCGACGCGCAGAAAACCATGGAGATCTGTCTGGCCGCGGACCGCTCCGCGGAACTGGGCGGCCGCCCGGTCGCCCTGCCGCTTATTGCCGATTGAGGATCCAATGAACGACAACAGCACCCGGAAGTCCCGCCGCGAGTTCCTGAAGATCGCTGCCGCTGCCGGCGCCGCAGGCGTCGCCCTGCCGTCGTCGGTCCACACCCTGCAGGCACAGCAGGCGCCCGTGCCGCCCGCCTCCCCGGCCGACAACATCCAGATCGCGCTCATCGGCGCCGGCGGCCAGGGGATGGGTGACACGAGCACGGCGCTGCGCGTGCCTGGAATCGAGCTGGTCGCCGTCGCGGACGTGTACGACGGACGCCTGACGCGGTCGAAGGAAATCTGGGGTGGTCGCATCTTCACGACGCGTGACTACCGGGAAGTGCTGGCACGCCCGGACGTGGATGCCGTCATCATCGCCACGCCCGACCATCACCACGCGCGCATCTCCATCGACGCGATGAACGCCGGCAAGGATGTGTACGTCGAGAAGCCGATGGTCCAGGACATCGAAGAAGGACCGAAGGTGATCGAAGCGGCGCGCGCGACCAAACGCATCCTGCAGGTCGGCAGTCAGCGCGTCAGCTCGATCATCTACGCGAAGGCACGGGAGCTGTACAAGTCCGGCGCGATCGGCGAGCTGAACTTCGTCGAGGCGTGGTGGCATCGGAACTCGCCGATGGGCGCGTGGCAGTACACCATACCGCCCGACGCAACGCCGGAAACCGTTGACTGGGATCGCTTCCTCGGCGATGCGCCAAAGCGGCCGTTCGAACCGATACGGCTGTTCCGCTGGCGGAATTACCGTGATTACGGCACGGGCATCCCCGGGGACCTCTTTGTGCACCTGTTTTCCGGCATCCACTTCGTGCTCGACTCGATCGGCCCCACACGCGTCATGGCAACCGGCGGCCTGCGCTACTGGCACGACGGGCGCGACGTCCCGGACATCGCCGTCGGCTTCTACGACTACCCGAAGACCGCCGCGCATCCCGCCTTCACGCTGATGCTGAAGGTGAACTTTGCCGACGGCGGCGGCGGTGACGGACACCTGTTCCGGTTCTCCGGTCCTGACGGTGTCATTACCATCGGCGGCAGCGGTGCGACGCTGGCACGTCAGGGACGTTCGAAGGATCCGGGCTTGTCCATCGGAACCTTTCCCGAGGCGCTTCAGAAGCGCATCGTCCACAGTCATCGCGAAAAATACCCGGAGGAGACCGGCCTTCGGCCGCGCGAGGAGGCCGTGTATGCTGCGCCGTCGGGATACAGCGACACGTTCGACCACTTCCGCAACTTCTTCGATGCGGTACGAACGCGAACGCCGGTGGTCGAGGATGCGGTGTTCGGGTACAGAGCGGCCGGTCCTGCGGTCCTCACGAACCACAGCTACTTCGAGCAGCGGCCGCTCGGGTGGGACCCCGAGAAAATGCGCCGGACGACTGTCGCACCGCAGCGGACCGAGGAGGGCATCCGCGGGCCGAGGGAGAGCCGGTGATACGCCTGACGCTGTCCGGCATGATGTTCGTGCAGTACTTCGTGTGGGGCGCGTGG
>JACDCA010000342.1 GCA_013694635.1 Acidobacteriota bacterium
CTGATCCAGACCGTGGGGGTGAAGGGATACGACGGATTTCTGATTGCGCTGGTCGAGTGAGTCCGGAACCGGGCCGTCTGGCAGGGTCCCCGTGGCCCCGGAGAATTTCATGGTCGCGGCCGTGGATCCCGCCAATCTTGGTCCCGGACAGCCGGACACCGTAGTCCCGACGCCGAGTGGCGCGAGTCACACCCCTCCGGTATCTAATAAGCCTCATGGCACTGTTCAAGACTCGTGCAACTGTGCTCGATCGTATCATCGCTGGTCGCACCGATCTCGTCTTCGATCTCGTGGGGGAAGGTCAGCCGGCCACGTCGAAGCACGATGGTGCATCGCTGCTCTCCTGGTGCGTCAGATTCGGCGACGTGAGCGCGATCCGGTTCCTCCTTGAGCACGGGGAGCGGCTCGATTCGCTCGGGCCGACCCTCGGGCTTGATTCCGCGGCCTACTTCGGGCACTGGCGCTTGTGTGAGTTCCTGATCGAGCGAGGCGCCAACGTCGATCAGACGGATCCGAATACAGGTGAGACGCCGCTGCATGCAGCGCTCTGCACGGCGAATCGGCCTGCATTCGACCTGGTCGTTCAGGTGCTGCTGGCTGCCGGCGCCGATCCCAATCGAGCGACGAAACCGGATGTCGAAACCGGTGCCTTCATGCGCGATTGCCGCACCAAGGGAGAAACGGCACTGCACCGGGCTGCCGCATTCGCGAGCGAGGAAACGGTCCAGCGGCTGCTCAATGCCGGGGCCAATCGAGAGGCCAGGGATATGAATGGCGAATCACCGCTCGGGTGGGCAAGCTGGCACACCCGCCCTGACGCCATTCTCAGGAAGCTGTGTTACGGCGACTTCTACATTCGGCCCACTCGGAACTCGTCGTTCGATCACGGTATGGGCTGGGGCTTCCAGGAGAGAGATCTGCTTGGCACTCCCTTGAGGACCTAGTCACCCGGATCATCCAGCCCCGTCCAGCTGCCTTCGATCTGGATCGAACGCTCATCAGCTGCGACTCGTTCGCCGGCCTCTTGAACTCATTGCTGCTGCCGCTCTGGGCGACCGCGACAACTCGACCGGTCTCACTGTGGGGGCTTCTCTGGTGCGCAGCCGAGCGGGTTCAGCGAACGCTCGAACTTCTTGTCAATCCGTGCAGGCCGTGGCAAGATCCCATCTCTCGCTTAAATAAACGCGCTGGCACCCTGGGGGCGGGGTCTGCCGCGCGACTCCATTCCTGGAAGCCATTCTGTCAACTGACAGGCGGACGCGCGGATCGCGTGCCGTCGATAGTGAACTCATGCCAGAGCTGAAAGAGTCGCCCGACGCCGATTCGTCTCCCAAGCCGCTTGCGAGCTGGTACGCGCAGGGCCTGTCGGACGGCCTCGGCGACCGCCTGCTGATGTTCGACAACACCGGCGCCCCCTCGCTCGAGCTGCTTCGGTTCCGCCCCGACGTGGGGCAGGTTCCAGGGTTCGAAACCGCGTTGCGCGAGCAGGTCGATCGGCTCGGTCAGTTCCAGCATCCGGCGTTTGCCCCCGCGCGCTCCGTGCAGCGGCTGGAGCCCGACGATGATCTGGCACTGATCTCGAATTACACCCCGGGCAAGCGACTCTCCGAGGTCCTCCACTACGCACGCGGCCCCAAAGACGCGGCCGTCCTGATCCGGCAGCTCGCGCCGGCACTGCTCCTCCTTCACAACTCCGGCACGTCCCATGGCGCTCTCAGTCCCGACCGCATCGTCGTCTCCCCCGACGGACGCTTGACGATCGTCGAACACGCGGTTGGCCCGGCCATCGACTCGCTCAATCTGCGGACCCCCGAACTGGCCTCAATGGGTATCGCAGTGCCGCCGACAGCGGACTCCGCCCCGCGTCTCGATGTCGCCAGCGACTGGTACCAATTCGGACTGATTGCGCTCTCGGTGCTGATTGGGCGTCCCGTGGCCGCAAGCGAGCTGCCGGAACTCGAAACGCTCCTTGATGAGCTGAGCGACCCGGCGCGTCCGGATGGTCCCCTCCTGTCGCCGGTGATGCGTCAGTGGCTGGATCGAACGCTGCAGATCTCCGGCGGCCTGATCGAGTCTGGCGCGGATGCCCAGGCAGCCCTCGACGATCTTCAGAGGGAGGCACGTGAGGGATCGCGCCGAATCGAATCGTCGATCTCCGAGCCGGCTTCCGGCAAGCCTCAGGCGCCGTCTCCCTCCGCACCGCAACGGGTCCGACCGCAGGCCGAGAAGCTGTCGCCTTATGAGCTCGCGCAGCTCGAGGGTCGCGAGCCGCCCCCGCAGGTTCGGACGCTGTTCGAGAGGCCCTCGACCGTCGAGAGAAAGAAACCCAGCGCGGGGCGCATCAGCACCTCCACCGCTCTGATCGCGGCACTGGCAGTGATCGCCGTCCTCGAGGCGGTCGTCATCGGGGCGATGGCTCGAGCGCTATGGGGCACTTCGCAGCCCGCGATTGTGCTCGAGACCGCGCCCTCCGGCGAGAACGTCGTCGTCATCGACCGATCGCAGAAGGCTCCTTCGCCGCCGCTGGCGGTCGCGCCGGTCGCGCCGCCACATGGCTGGGTGACGCTCTTCGCCACGCCGCCCGCCGACGTGTTTATAGACGGTAAGCCGGTTGGACGGACACCGCTCGGGCCGCTGGCGCTCGCGCCGGGCGGGCATGCGGTCACGTTCCAGCACCCGTCAGGTGCGACAGACCGCCGGCAAGTGAAGGTGACGTCCGGAGGCACCACCCGGGTGATCGGATATCCACGCCGCTGACGACACCGGCGTCGGGCCGGAACGGGGAACTAGTCGGTTCGGATCAGCACTTTACTCTCTGACGGCCTGGTCGCTCCACTTCCGGATTCAAGCGTTACCAGTGCGCCGCCAAGGCGCCCGGGAAGGACGAGCGTGGCATCGCTCACAAACGTCACACGCCCGGCGGAATCTGGCACGAAGACCCCGGCGCTGACAGGTCCACCCCTCGTGCGCAGCCAGAGCTGATACGTCCTTCCGTCGCCCGCTGCCGGCAACCGGGAGGCGCTGAAGACAACCCCCCGCGACCGGCTGACCATGACTTGTCCGTATGCGCGCGAGTACGGGCCGATGCCCCCCAGCCAGTAGCGAAGCCGGTCGGGCGCGGCGAGGACGAAGCTGACAGTCTGCGCCTGGTTTGCTGACTGCCGGGCGTCGGCAACATTCCGAGCGGCTTCCTGACGAGTCGCGGTGACGGTTTCATCGCGCTGACGCTCCGCCTCGGAGATCCTGACGGTGGCCTCATTCAGACGCGTGTCCACCCGCCGCTGCATCCACAGACCGTACAGGACGATGCCGGCCAGCGACGCAGCGAGCAGCGCGAGGACGGTGTATTGAGGCCGCCAGCCACGAATAGATTGCGGCGCGTCGGCGCCCGATCGAGCGACGGCCCGCTCCAGCGATTCCACGCGCGCGGTCAGAGCGGGAGGGGA
>JACDCA010000389.1 GCA_013694635.1 Acidobacteriota bacterium
ATTCACAGGAGTTCAGGAGGTCAGGAGACGAGCTCACCACAGAGACACAGAGACAACGCCACCGCGCGAAGCGCGGTGCGACCCCTCGGTGACGGCTTCCTCCTGATCTCCTCATCTCCTGTTCAAAATTCTACGGATACATCCTGTACAACATCCGCGGATAGGGGATGGCCTCGCGCAGGTGATCGATCCCGCAGATCCACGTGACGACGCGCTCGATGCCCATGCCGAAGCCGCCGTGGGGGACGCTGCCGTAGCGGCGAAGGTCGAGGTACCACTCGAAGGCTTCCTGCGGCAGGCCGTGCTCCTTGATGCGCTGGACGAGCAGGTCGTAATCCTCGATGCGCTGCCCGCCGCCGATGATCTCGCCGTAGCCCTCCGGCGCGAGCATGTCGACGCAGAGCGCGACCTCCGGCCGCATCGGATCCGGCTTCATGTAGAACGCCTTGACGGCCGACGGATATCGATGGACGAGGATCGGCCGATCGAACTCCTCCGACAGCGCCGTCTCGTCAGGCGCCCCGAAATCCCCGCCCCATTCGAATGGCAGCCCCTTCTTCTTCAGGATCTCGGCCGCTTCGTCGTACGAGACACGCGGGAAGGGGCCCTTCACCCGTTCGAGCTTGCCCGTGTCCCGCTCCAGCACCTTAAGCTCGTTCTGCCGTTTCTCGAGCACCCGTTCGACGACCGAGACCACCAGCCCTTCCGCCAGGGTCATGACGTCGTCGAGCGTTGCGTACGCCATTTCCGGTTCGACCATCCAGAACTCGGTGAGGTGGCGGCGCGTCTTCGACTTCTCGGCGCGGAAGGTCGGTCCGAAGCAGTACACGCGCCCGAGCGCCATCGCGTTGGCTTCGTTGTACAGCTGCCCGCTCTGCGTCAGAAACGCGGTCGTATCGTCGAAGTACTGGACCGGAAACAGCGTGGTCGTCCCCTCGCACGCCGCCGGCGTGAAAATGGGGGTGTCGGCGAGGACGAAGTGGCGGCTGTTCAAGAAGTCACGGACCGCGTCGATCACTTCGTGACGGATACGAAGGATCGCCTGCTGGCGCGGAGCCCGGATCCACAGATGCCGCCGGTCCATCAGGTAATCGACGCCGTGCTCCTTCGGCGTGATCGGGTACGGCTGCGCCGGCGAGACGATCTCGAGGTTCGTCACGTCGATCTCGTACCCCCCGGGCGCACGCGCGTCGGCGCGCACGGCGCCATGCACGATGACCGCACTTTCCTGCGACAGGTGGCCGGCGCTTTCGAAGATCTCTTCACCGACGGCTTTCCGGCTCATCACGCACTGGATGAAGCCGGTGCCGTCGCGGACCGTCAAAAAGTGAATCTTGCCGCTCGAGCGACGGTTGTGCAGCCATCCTCGGATGGTGATCTCCTGCCCCTCGAAACGTGCGATTTCCTCGACATACGCGATCATCAGTCCGCGAGCGCGCGTTCCATGCGTTGTCGCGCGCGCCGTGCCTCCTCCAGAACGGCTGCCGGCGTGGCCGTGTTGGCCAGCTCCAGCATGAACGTGCCGTCGTACCCGATCTTCCGCATCGTTACGAGCGCCGACGGCCAGTCGATCGAGCCCTGGTACGGCACTAGGTGATCGTCGGAGCGGCGGCGATTGTCGTGCACGTGCGTCGTGATGAGATGTTCCGCTGCGATCTCGATGGCGTCGGGGACGTCCCCCATCATGTGCGCGTGGCCGAAGTCCATGCACAGACCTACCGAGGTCGACTCGAAGTCGCGCTCGAGCGTCGTCACCAGTGCCGCGGCCGACGAAAGATCGTTCGGGATCACTTCGACTGCCAGCCGGACACCCAGCGGATCGGCGATTCGGCAGATCTCCTCGGCGCTGCGGACCGCGGCCGCCCGGCTGTTGTCGCCGCTCGAGGCGATCGCCGCCGGCGTCCCGAGGTGCACGACCACGAACCCGAACGGAATCTCGCGCGCGATAGCGAGTGCAGCTTCCGCTTCTTTCACCGCTGCTTGCCGTTTCGCGTTATCGGCAAACGCCGTGGAGTAGATCGTGCCCCAGGCGCCACCGGTGAGACTCTCCGCTATCGGCGCATGAATGCTGTGCAGCCGCAGCCCCGTTTCCGTCAGCCACCGGCCGAGCAGCACGATTGCCGACGGGTCGCGGTAATCGAAGTGCGATCTCGTCGCGAACAGCTCGATCGCCTCGAACCCGTACGAAGCGACCTGCGCCAGGTGCTCCCGGCTCAGCCGCTGATCGTGATAGAGGTGCGTGGAGATGCCGAAGCGCAAACCATTCATTATAGTCGGTCGCGTTGCGAATCCCTGATCCCTTATCGCTGATCCCAGGAACAATCCTTTATCCCGGATCACGGATCCCGAATCGGTTCCGGGATTCGCGAGTTGCGATTCGAGATCGGTTCTGAGATCAGGGACCAGCGATAAGCGATCAGGGATCCGCGCAGCGGCTAGCGGAATTCGTCGATGTGTCTCGAGAGCTCGTCGCGCAGCGCCTCGAATTCAGGGAGCCGGGCGAGATTGGTGCGGACGTATCGGAGGGTTCGCGGGATGTACTGGATGTAGACCGGGTTGCGGCGCGACGTGGTCTGGTAGCCGAACGTGCCGAGTGCTTTCAGGTTCCGCTGGAGCGCCATGATGTCGAAGCGGCGGCGGAACTCCTCATCGGCCCCCGCACTGCCTTTCAGCGCGAGGAAATACGCGATCAGTTCGTCCACAGTGTTCTCGGCGAGATCGAGATACGAGTCGCGCAGCAGCGAGACCAGGTCGTAAGTGTCAGGACCCATGCGAGCGTCCTGAAAGTCGATGATGTACAGCCGGCCGTCGTGGAGCATGAGATTGCGGCTGTGGTAATCCCTGTGGCACAGGACGCGCGGCTCTGACGCCAGCAACTCGACCAGCAGCGCGAACTCCGCGCGCAACGCCTCACCCGCGGCCGGCGTCAGCGTCACCCCTCGATATGCCTCGAGAAAGTGGCGGATGAAGAAGTCCATCTCCCACGTGAGCTTCTCGACATCGAAGGCGATGCTGTACGGGAGATAGCGCGGCGACGACAGCTCCATGCCACGGCGCTGGAGCGTGGCGATGAGTGCGACCGACTGCCGGTAGAGAGCGGCGTGCTCGGCGGGCGTGGCGGCGCCAAGGTGGGCCTGGAGCGTCACATCCCCGAGGTCTTCGAGCGCCAGCACCCCGAGGTCGTCCGCATGGCCGATCACACGCGGAATCGGCACGGGCATCTCGGCGAACAGCCGGGCGACATTTACGAATGGCAGCGTGTCGAACTCGAACGCGACCGAGTGCACGGAGAGCACGATCGACGCAGTATCGGGCAGGAGCAGCCTGAAATACCGGCGATCGGACGCATCGCCGGTGAGCGGAACGACCCGCGGCGCGCGCGACGCAAGACCGCTGCGCTTCAGATAACCCTCGATCCGGTCGCGGATCTCCGCGGTTTCCTTCTGCCGCTTTTCGATCATCATCTGGTCGACGCCCCGGACTGGAACGGACGTATCAGCAACGCTCCCTCGGTACGATCGGCCGCGTGCGGAGCATGGCCGTCGGCAGCGACGATGGCGCAACGTTCGAAGACGGCCCCCTCGGGGATCACCGCGCCGTCGCCGACGACGCACTCGGTCAATCGTGCGCCGGCGCCAACCGCGACATCATCCCACAACGCCGAGCGCTCGACGACGGCATCCAGCGCGATTCTCGGGTCCTTCCCCCTCAGATGGCTGCCTTCGATTTCAGCCAGCTCGAGCGACGTGCGCAGGCAGTCGGCGGGGGTCCCGATGTCCCGGAATGTTGCATCCGTCAGAAAGGCCCGGACGCTGTGCGGGTCCGACGCCATCAGCTTCGGGTAAACGGATCCAACCGACTCCGTGCGCACTCCGTCGGGAAGATCAGCGAACACGCTGGCGTCGACGACCTGGACGCCGATGAAGTGATACGTGCGGCTCTCGGCGCCAGGCAGCGTGAAGGCCGTGACGTACCCCTCGGCTGATACGGTGACGCCGCCGTATCTGAGCGGCGCCGGATTCGGAATCAGGGCCATGGTCACGAGTGCGCCGCTGCCGTCGTGGTCGACGATGATGCGCTGAAGGTCGACATTCGTGAGCGTATCGCCGTTGACGATCAGGAAACGGCGGGCGCCGCCGTCCACGAGGAGTGGCAGCGCATGGCGCGGCCCTCCAGCCGACCCGAGCACGGGGTCCTCCCACGAATAGCGCACGCGGACGCCGAGGTCTGACCCGTCGCCGAGCACGCTCGCAATACTCTCGGGATGATGATGCAGGTTGAAGATCTGATCGCGGAGGCCGCTCGCGGCCAGCCACGCCGCGACACGCCGCACCAGCGGTTCACCGT
>JACDCA010000391.1 GCA_013694635.1 Acidobacteriota bacterium
ACCCCGTTGAATGCGTTAGCCCCCCAGACCGCCGACGCGGGCCCTCGGATCACCTCGATCTGCTTGACCTCGTTGAAGTTGACCGGAAGCAGGTCCCACATGACGAATCCGAAGAAGTCCTGATAGAGGCTGCGGCCGTCCAGCAGCGCGAGCTGGCCGGTGGCGAGCGTGCCCGTGGACCCGCGCGTCGTGATGTTGATGTCTCGCGCCGACACCTGCGTGATGTTCAGGCCCGGCACAGTGCGGAGAAGCTCCGCGAAATTCGGCGACGACGCTCCCTCGATCTGCGCCGTGGTGATGACGCTCATCGTCGCGGGCGCATTGACCAGTTTTTCCGACGCCCTCGACGCGCTGACGACGACGGTCTCTTCGTACTTCGCCGGCTGCTGCTGTTCCGCCTTTTCCCGGTCCCGCTTTTCCTGTTCCAGCCTTTCCTTTTCCTGCTTTTCCTTTTCCTGGGCGGTCTGGGCGGCAGCCGCGGGAGGAGGCGTCTGAACCTGGCGGGCGGACGCCGGCGCCGCCAGAGCCAGGGTGATGACGCCCGCGTACAGGGTTCGGGATACAGATCTCATTCAGCTCTCCTGACGGGGAATTTAGGCCCTTCGGTATATCACAAGTCGCCAGAATCGTCGGACCCGGAGGTGTCCGGTAGACTCAGGCGATGGACCTGGTGGCCGAGCCGCCGCCCGACGTCATCCCTGCCGAAGAGTGGGCGCAGTGGCCGGACGAGCGCTTGCTCGACCTCCGCATCAATCAGCTCGGCGTCTCGATCGAGGGCAGCGCGCTCGAGTCGCGGCTGGCCGACCTGCGCGCAGAGATCGAGGCCCGCGGCCTGACGACGTTCGAGCCGCACTTCTGGCTGTCGGCCGAATGGTTCTCCCCTGACGGCGTCCCCGGCGTCGCCATCCCCTTCTACCTTGCCCATCCGCGCCTCGAGCGGCTCGAGCGCGCGCACATGCTCGAGGTCGAAGGAGGGACACCAGAGTGGTGCATGAAGATCCTCCGCCACGAGGCCGGGCACGCGATGGACAACGCGTACAAACTCCGCACGCGGCGGCGGCGACAGCAGATCTTCGGCCCTTCGTACCTGGAATATCCCGACTACTACACGCCGAAGCCGTACAGCAAAAGCTTCGTTCTGCACCTCGACAGCTGGTACGCGCAAAGCCATCCGGACGAGGATTTCGCGGAAACGTTTGCCGTCTGGCTCAATCCCCACTCCGACTGGCAGAAACGCTACGTCGACTGGCCCGCACTCAAGAAACTCGAGTACATGGATGCGCTCATGCGCGACGTGGCGGGCAAACCGATGCTCGTGCGCAGCCGACGCCGCGTCGAACCGCTTCATGCGCTCAGAAAGACGCTGCGCGCTCACTACGAGCGCAAGCGCCGCCACTACGGCGTCGAACACCCGCACTTCTACGACCGCGACCTGAGGCGGCTGTTCTCGAGCCGGCCCGAACACGCAGACAACATCAAGGCGGCCCGATTCATCGCCCGCGTCCGAAGGGACGTGCGCCGCATGGTCGCCGCATGGACTGGCGAATACCAGTACACAATCGATCAGGTGATCGGAGACATGCTCCGCCGCGCGAACGAAATGAACCTCCGCCTCTCGCGCGACGAGGAATCGACCAAATCCGATTTCCTCGTCATGCTCACCGTCCAGACGATGAATTACCTGCACAGCGGACGGCACCGGGTCGCGCTGTAGCCAGCCACGTGCGACGCGACGTGCGACGTGCTGGCGGCAATCGTCAGTCGACAGTCATCAGTCTGGTCGCCGGTCGCCGGTCGCTGACAGCTGACAGCTGACAGCTGACAGCTGACAGCTGATAGCTGATGGCTGTCACTCCGCTCTTAGCGCGCTGATCGGGTCTATCCGGGACGCGCGGCGCGCAGGGTGCCAGCTCGCCAGACCGGCAACGGCCAGCAGGATGAGCGGCACGGTCGAAAAGACGAGGGGATCGGTCGGGCTCGTGCCGAAGAGGATCCCTTCAAGCGCCCGGGTGGTTGCCCATGCGCCCGGGATGCCGATGAACAGCGCGATGACCCCCAGCCGCACCGCCGCCCCCATCACCATCCGCCCTATCTGCCGTGTCGTCGCGCCGAGCGCCACGCGAATGCCGAGCTCCCGCGTCCGCTGCGACACGCCGTAAGCAATCACGCCGTAGGTCCCGATCGAGGCGAGCGTCAGCGCGACGATCGCGAGCGCCGTCATGAGGATGGCGACGAATCTCGCCGGGGACGCCCAATCCCTCAGCGCTGCCTCCATGGTCTTGACGTCCTCGACCGGCTGGTCGGGATCGACGGCCCGGACGGCGGCGCGGATCTCGGGAATCAGTGCGGAGGCATTCGTCGTCCGTACGACGGTGACGGCGAGGTCGCGGCCGGTGCCGGCGTCGAACGGGACGTAAGCAAACGGGTGGCGTCCGCGGCCCAGTGGGCTGCCGCCGAAGTCGCGAACCACTCCGACGATGGTCCGCCAGGGGGTCGCATCATCACCCAGCCGGATCCTCCGGCCGACCGCGGCCGCCGTGGGCCAGAGCCGCCGCGCCATCGTTTCGTTGACGATGACAGTGGCGTCGTCGGCGGCAGTTGAGAAGGCCTTGCCTTCGGCGAACGTCACGTTGTGTGCCGCGAAATAGCCGGGCGTGACGGCGGCGTAGAAGGAGGGGGACGCAGTCGCGGGAACGGCGTCCATGCCTTCGACGCCGACGGTGCGCCGCGTGCCGCCGAATCCGGCGAAGAACACGGTACGCGAGACCGCCGCGCGCACACCGCTGATGCGCTCGAGCTGTTCGACGACCCCCAGCGCAAACGCGCGGACACGCTCGGGCGCTTCATAGCGCGGCCCTGACAGCGACACGTCACCGGCAACCACCGTGGAGGGGTCGTACCCTGGATTGAAGTCGAACGAGCGAACGACGGTCTTGATGAGAAGGCCGGCGGCTGCGAGCAGCACGAGCGACAGCGCGAGCTGCGCCACGACGAGGGACTGCTGCACGCGGCGGCCATGTCGTCCACTGCTGGCGTTCGCCCCCTCTTTCAACATCGACTGCGGGTCCTGTCGCGACGCCGCCAGCGCGGGCAGCATGCCGCACGCGAGTGCAGTCATCAGCGTTACCACTATCGAAAAGAGGACCACGCGGGTGCTGACGCCAAACTGGATCCAGTACGGGGCTTCCGTCCCGAGTGCCGCAACGATCGCCCCCGCGGCCCAGAGCGCGATGAGCAGGCCGCCGGCGCCGCCGGCGAGCGACAGCATGAGGCTCTCCATCACCACGAGCCGGACGATGCGCGCACGCGCCGCGCCGAGTGCGAGCCGCATGGCGATTTCGCGCCGCCTCTCCGACGCGCGGACGAGCAGCAGGCTCGCCACGTTGGCGCAGGCAATCAGGAGGACGAATGCGACCGCCGACATCAGGACGAGCGAGGCCATCGCGGTCTCTCCCGTCATATCTTCGCGCAGCGTGGACACGTTGGCGGTCCATCGTGCGTTGGTGGCCGGATAGGTCTCGGTCAGCGCCGCAGCGACCGTGCGGATTTCGGCGCGCGCCTGGTCGAGCGTCACCCCCTCCCGCAAACGTCCCACCACTCCGAGCGAACGGTCATCTCTCTTCCACTCGGCCGCCATAGGCGCGAGCGGGAGCCATACATGCGCGAACTCCGGGTACCTGAAACCGGTCGGCATGACACCGACGATGGTGCGGTCGGTGCCATTCACGCGGATGGTGCGGCCGAGAACGTTGTCCTGGCCACCGAAACGCCGTCCCCACAACGCATCGCTGATGAGCGCGACCGGCTCCGCACCCGCGGTCTCGTCGGCGGCGGTGAACTGGCGGCCAGCCGAGGGCTGGACGCCAAGCATGGGGAAGAGTCCGGCCGAGACGAGCGCGGATCCGATCCGTTCCGGGTCTCCCCCGGACACGACGATCCGGCTTTCCAGGTATGCCCCGAGTTGCGAGAAGGATGCGGTACGGGTCTGCCAGTCGAGAAAGCCCGGGTAAGACGTGCCGACGGCGCAGCCGGAGCAGAGTTCCGTGGCGCTCCACTCGTGAACATCCACCAGGGTTTCTTCGTCCTCAAATGGCAGCGGCTTGAACTGCACCGCGTCGACGAAGCTGAAGACGGCGGTATTCGCGCCGATACCCAGCGCGAGTGACGCAATGATCACCAGGGCAGCGAGAGGCCGTCGGACGGCGGCCCGGAAGGCGTAGCGGAGGTCCTCCATAGCCACCAAGACGGGAGGGGGCGCCGGAATGTTAACGCCCAAAAATCGGGGGGCTATAAGCGGTCGGCGGTGGCTTCCAAGGAGACGGGGCCGAGATGATGATAGGCCTTGCGTTCGGCAGCGCCTTTGTCGAGCCCCCAGGCGTCGAGGAGCCTGACGATGGGTTCGGAGGCGTGCTGCTGGACGAACAGCAGTTGGCGGCCGCGGGCGACGCTGACGACGGCGGCGAGAGGTGACGGTTGCAGCCGGCCGAAAGCGCGGATCCAGTCTTTGATCAGGCGATCCGACAGGTGGACGGGGATGTCGGTCTCGTTTCCGACCAGGAGGAGGTCGCCGGCGGCCAGATCGGCAAGGAAGGCCGAGAGCGACACGCGCGTCAGCTCGGTCCAGTCGCGGTCAGCGCCCTTCCAGATCCAGAAGATCTCCCCCGACATCATCGCGTCGGCGCGCTCGCGCGCGTCACCCGAGAAGAGGTCGAGCTCGTAGGCAATCGGACCGTTCTCGCGGAGGT
>JACDCA010000413.1 GCA_013694635.1 Acidobacteriota bacterium
ATCCTCCACCGACCAGCGCTCCGCCAGCTCCGGGATCGGCTGAAGTTGTTCGTCCAGCCCTACGAGCCCATTGAAAATCTGGTCGGTGATCGGGTGCGTGCTCCCCGACGTTGTCACGGCTGGATTGAGTGCCCCGGGGTCGGACCCCACGGCCACGACCAGGGTCACGGCTGGCGCTGGGGCGGGGCGCGCACAACCGGATAGCGACGAGGCGACGGCCGCGAACAGGATGAGACCTGCGATCACGCGAGTGGATCGCACCCTGTCACGCGATAGCGTGCACGCGGACCGTAACGTGGTCGGGCTCAACGGTGTCAGAACGCGTACGTGACGCCCGTGTCGAGGCTGAGACACGGGTTGGGCCTGACGCCGATTCGCGAACCGAACAGGAACGCTGATTCCCCCATCCGCAAGCCCGGATACGCGAACCCTCCCGCATGCAGCCGGTAGTGGTTCTTCTTTCCGTAGAACGACAAATCCGCCGTCAAGACCAGCGAGTGCCCGGGCTGGCGCGGGCGTGGGATACCGGTTTCGAAACCGATCTGGCGCACGAAGTCCGGGATGTCCGGAAGCCGGTTCGCCGCCGGGGTGACCGGCGTCAACAGGCGCGCCTCGAGCTGGGCCGTGGTCTCCTTCTCGGACGCGGGTCTCTGTGTCGTGGAGCTCTGAAAGGCTCCGTCGGAACTCGCAGACAGTTGAGTCGAGGCGATCAGTGACACGATGACCGCAGCGATGAAGGCGACACTCTGAAGACTGGTCGAGCAGAACCCCGGACGGTGTGGCAGGCGTGTCATGATTCTCCGCGGAAACGCCGGGCGCCGCAAGCAGACTGTCTTGGGCCGGGCTCCCGAAGCGTAATCAGAGCGTGCTGCAACGTCAAGTGCGCGGAAACCTCGAACTGTTGCTTGCCCGGCTCGCGTACCCGCGCGTTCGCTATCATCGTCGGATGCGTGTCTGGCTGTTCGCCTGCTGCGGGCTTGTCGCCGCGACCTCTGTACTCGCACAGCAGTTTCCCCAGACGACGCTGCAGGTGGAGGTGCGTACGTCGAGCGGACCGCTCGCGGACGCCGAGGTCCTCGTCAACGGCATCAGTCACAAGACCGGACAGCAAGGCACCATTCGAGTGAGTTTGCCGGCTGGCAAGGTCCAGATCGTCGTCGCGAAGGAAGGTTTTCTTCAGGCCTCGACAGGTGTCGAGCTGCGCGACGGCGACCTGCAATCGATCGTGATCGAGCTGCAACCGGCTCCGACGGTGGAGGAGGAGGTCACGGTCGTCGCGACGGCACGTACCGATAAACGGCTCGAGGATCTGCCCATGCGCGTCGAAGTGCTCGGCCGGGAAGAGATCGAAGAGAAAATGCTCATGACGCCCGGCGACATCGTCATGATGCTGAACGAGATGGGTGGCATGCGCGTCCAGGCGACCTCTCCCTCGCTCGGCGCTGCCAGCGTTCGGATTCAGGGCATGCGCGGGCGATACACGCGGTTTCTTTCCGACGGGCTCCCTCTTTTTGGCGAGCAAGTCGGCTCGCTCGGCTTGCTGCAGATCCCCCCGATGGATCTCGGGCAGGTCGAAGTCATCAAGGGGGTCGCGTCGTCGCTCTATGGCGCGGGCGCGATGGGGGGAGTCGTCAACCTGATCTCCCGGCGTCCGGGCCGGGAACCTGAACGCGATTTCCTGCTCAATCGATCGTCGCGCGGCGGCACGGATGCCGTCGCGTTCTACTCGTCACCCGTCACGGCGCGATGGAGTATTTCACTACTCGGCGGAGGTCACTGGCAGCAGCAGAACGATGTCAATGCCGACGCCTGGGCGGATCTCCCCGGGTATACGCGTGGGGTGTTCCGGCCGCGCGTGTTCTGGGACGGAGGCAATGGCAGCACGTTCTTCGCGACGCTGGGCGTCACCGTCGAAGACCGTGACGGCGGCACGACTGAAGGCGAGGTTCTCCAGCCAGCGGGTGTGCCGTACATCGAGGCTTTGAACACGCGCCGTTTCGATGGTGGCGCCGTCTGGCAGCGGCTGGTCGGCGGGCGGCGCGTGCTGACAGGCAGAATTGCTGTCGCCCAGCAGCGGCACGATCATCGATTCGGAGAGTTTCTCGAACGCGACCGTCACCACACGGCGTTCGGCGAGATCGCCATGCGCGGAGCGGGCGGCCGGCACACCTGGGTGTTGGGCGGCGCTGTCGAGCACGACGCCTATCGTCCGCAGGATCCCCCCCGGTTCGCCCATACCTTCACGATCCCCGGGGTGTTCGCCCAGGACGATGTGGAAGTGGCAAAGTGGTTATCGGTCAGCGCGAGTGCGCGGCTGGATCATCACAGCGAGTACGGCGCGTTCTTCAGTCCCCGGGTGGGGGCGCTGCTTCGATCGGGAGGCTGGGCCAGCCGCGTGTCCGTCGGCACCGGCTTCTTCGGACCTTCGGCCCTGACCGAAGAGACGGAGGCTGCCGGCCTGACGCATCTCTCGATTCCGGATCCGCTGACGGCAGAGAAGGGACACAGCGCATCGTTCGACGTCAGCCGGACCGACGGGCCTGCGTCATACACCGTGACACTGTTCACATCCCGCGTGCGGCATCCGATCGGCGTGGACAGATCAGCAGGCCTGGTCCTCAGCAACTTTGCGCAAGCGACGACGAATGCGGGAGTCGAGTTCCTCGGTACCCTACGGAGCGAACCGTACGCTGTGACGGCCACCTATGCGTACGTTCGGTCGAGCGAAGGCGACGGCGCGCGCCGGATCGACGCGACGCTCACACCGCGGCACAGCGCCGGTCTGGTGGGCATGTGGGAACGTGAGGATGTCGGACGCGTAGGCGTCGAGTTGTATTACACGGGCGTGCAGCGGCTCGACGAGAATCCCTTCCGGGATGAGAGCGAGCCGTACGTCATTCTCGGGCTGCTGGCAGAACGGCAGTTCGGCCGCCTGCGCCTGTTCATCAATGGCGAGAACCTGACGGGAGTGCGGCAGACGCGGTGGGATCCGCTGATTCGCCCCAGTCGTGCCGGCGACGGGCGCTGGACGGTCGATGCCTGGGCGCCGCTCGAAGGCCGCAACGTCAACGGCGGACTGAGGCTACGGTTCTGACGGCGTGCCTCAGCATGCGCGCGACAGGAGAAAGATAACTACCAAAACTGAGAGCGGCACGCCGAGCATCCACGCGATGCCATACTTGATGATGCCGTCCTCGTTGTTCGCTCTCATGCAAAACCTCCAGTGACGTCGTGCCGCCATTCTGGCGAGCCATGGCGACGTAGACAGCAAGCCGCATGCACGTGCGGGCTCGGAGCGGCTACAATATCCGCATGCGATCGAAACGAATCCTGGCCGCCCTGATTGCGACCGCGTCCCTCACCGCGGCTCCTGTGGCGCAGCAGCGGCGCGCCGCCGACCCCGTCGTCGAAGTGTTCAAGACGTCCACGTGCGGGTGCTGCAGCAAATGGATAGACCACCTGCGCAGCGCCGGGTTCAGCGTGTCTTTCATCGATATGCCGCAGGCGGAGCTGGACAAGCTCAAGGCTAAGCGCGGCGTTCCCGCGGTCGTCCACTCATGCCACACGGCGCTCCTGGGTCGCTACGTTTTGGAGGGTCACATCCCCGCGAGCGAAGTGAAGCGATTACTGCGGGAACAGCCGAACGTCGTCGGGATTGCCGTACCGGGCATGCCGCCAGGCTCTCCCGGGATGGAGGTCGCCGAGCGGGATCTGCCGACGTACAACGTGCTGTCGTTCGATAAGCAGGGGAGAACGCGCGTGTTCTCGACGCAGAAGCCCTGAGGCGTCGGCGACCGTGACGGGGATGTCGAGGACCATCCGGTTGCCGGTGGGGATACCTTCCTGGGCACCGTCCAACAAGACGCTGAATGAATACGTCCCGGGTTTGGCCGTTACGATGCCGCTGACGCTCACGTGATATGGGTCATCTCCAGGCCGGACGGTCCCGCTGACGTCCCGGTAATCCCTCTCCGTCCACCCCTGGAGGAACGGCGCGCGCCACGCGCCAACATAGTTTGTCTGGACAGCAGTTCCATGCAGGTAGAGATGCAGCACGAGCGTACGCCGTTGAGGCGTGCTTGCCGTCAGCCGGCATGGTGCAGTCGGTTTCGCCGAGCCGCAGACGAACTGCCTGTCCCCGAATTCACCGCCGCTGCGGATTTCCCAGGTGATCTGAGGGCGGGACTCGTCCGGCGAAGTGTGAACGGGCAGGCGACCCCGACATGCGCCAGAGACCAGCAATAGAAGTAACCACAAACCGCCGCGCAGGCTGCACATCGCGTTGTGTCGCAGATCGTATCACCGCGCACTTGAGGATCACATGCAGGCCGAACGTCTCAGCAGTCTCATGGGACTGCTGTCGTCGGTGACCTGCAGGTGAAGAGCGTGACGCGCAAATAGCGCAGGTCACTTCGAAGCGCGGGTGATGTCTCTCCGGCCGAACCGTACGTACAGGATCGGTACAACGATCATGTTGAGCGCGGTGGAGCTCACGAGTCCACACAGGATCACCATGGCCATCGGGGCCTGTATCTCGCTACCAGGCTGCCCCGCGGACAGCGCAATCGGCACGAGCGCAAGACCTGCGGCAAGGGCGGTCATCAGAATCGGCACCAGCCGCTCAGTGGCGCCTCTGGTGACCGCACTCTGGAAGTCGGCGACCCCTTCCTGCTCTCGCAGGTGGCGGATGTGCGAGATCAGCATGATGCCGTTGCGGGTGGCGATGCCGAACAGCGTGATGAATCCGACGATGGACGCCACCGACAGCACACCCCCCGCGAGGTAAACGCCCGCGACGCCGCCGATCAATGCGAGCGGCAGGTTGAGCATGATCAGCAAACCGTCGCGGGAGGAGCCGAACGCCGCGGACAGCACGAAGAAGATAGCGACGATGACCGCAAGCGAGAGCCACAACAGCTGGCGCGATGCCTGCGCCTCGCTCTCGAACTGCCCGCCGTACTCGACGTGATATCCCTGCGGCATCGAGACGTTCCGGCCGACCCGCTCCTGGATGTCGCCGACGACGCCGCGGAGGTCGCGCCCCGTGACGTTGCTCTGCACGACGATCCGCCGCTGCACGTTCTCACGCATCACGAAGTTCGGTCCGCGGTCGCGGTCGATGGTGGCCACGGCTGACAGCGGAATCTGCGTCCGGTCGGCCGTCTGGATCCGCGTCGCGCCGATGGCGTCGAGGTCCGGCGAGTCATCGCGTTCGTAGCGGATCACGAGCGGAAACGCCGTCTGGCCTTCGAGTACCTGCCCGACGGTGCGCCCGACGCGTGCGGTCTGCAGGGCTTCGGCGACCTGCCCCGGCGGCAGGCCGTATCGCGCCGCGACAGCCGGGTCGACGCGCACCCGCAACGTCGGGATGTCGGCTTGCGCCTCGGTCGACAGATCCACGACCCCTTCGACCTGCGCCATTTCCCCCTGCACCTGCGCGGCGAGGGCGCGCAGCACTTGAAGGTCATCGCCGAACACCTTGACCGCGATGTTGGCGCGCGTGCCCGACAGCATGTGGTCGATGCGGTGTGAAATCGGCTGCCCGACCGTCACGTTCGTGCCGGGCAGCAGCGAGACCTTCTCGCGAATGACCTCGAGGACCTCGTCGCGTGACCGGCCCTTGCTCTCGAGGCGGACGTCGATCTCCGCGGATTCCACACCCTGCACATGTTCGTCGAGCTCCGCCCGGCCCGTTCGCCGTCCGGTGGACGTGACTTCCGGAACGCTGAGCAGCAGTCGCTCGAGCGTGTTACCAAGCTCGTTCGAGTCGGCCAGGCTGGTTC
>JACDCA010000421.1 GCA_013694635.1 Acidobacteriota bacterium
GCCCCGTGGCCGCCGCGGTGTATTCGTTGACTCGTCGCGCAATGGACGGAGTGCGGGCACTGCTCGAGTCCATCGCATGGGCGGTTTACGGCGGGTTTGCTCACCTTGTCACCGCTGCCGACCGGCATCGCGCCCGCGCCGTCCTGCATGAAATACTGGCGCTGCGGCTCGGCGCCGCATGTGTGTGCGGCGCGGTCGTCCTGGCCGTGAACGAACCGTTCGTCCCCCTTCTTTTCGGCCCTGAGAACTTCGGCGGAATATGGCTCACGGCCGGGTTCGCGGCGCAGATGATCGTCGGCGGTCAGACCTTTCTCGCGAATTATCTTTTTCGCGCCGCCGGTCGCGTGCGTGAAGGGTCGATCCTGCTCGCAGCCGAAGCGATGGCCCGAGTGGGAGCCGTGCTGGCCGGGCTGACGATCGCCGGCCTCGCCGGAGCGCCGTGGATGGCTGTGGGTGTGACCTCAGTCGCTCTGGTGGTCACGCTGCGGCGGCTGGAACGTGAGCTTCCGCCTTCCGGTACCCCTCCGGGTCGTCCGACTGCCGGCGGATGGCTCGCGCCGTATCTTGTTTTCATGTTCGGTCTGACGATCGCAATCATGCGAGTGCCTGCATCGTGGGCCTGGTTTATTTCGACGGCAGCAGCGGTGATGGCCTTCGGCGCCGCGGTGTTCTGGTGGCTGTTGCCGCGCAGCGTAGTCGAGGGGTCGCTGATGCGATGGCTCCGCACGTAGGGTGGGGTGCCCGCCTGCCGCTGGGCGCGGTGTTCTTGCTTACTTCGTCGCCACCGCGCTCCTGTATTTCTGGGGGCCCTGGCACTACCCGATGGGGGACAGCCGACGGCTGATTCGCTTCCTCGTCGCGTCGCATGCCGCGTTCGCTCTCGGCTACGTTGCCGGCATTCGCGGCCGTCCACGCGCTGCGCGCTTTCCGGTGGCGATCGAAACGGTCGTACTCGTCGCCGTGCTGTTGGAACTGGCGACGAGAAGATCCTTACGTGTGCCTGCCCCGTCCGCATACGGGAGGGTGGCCTCTACGCCTCGCAATACTGGTCGACGATTTATCCCTGGATCGCCTCGGACGTCACCCTCCCGGGAACGGTGCTCGTGCTTGGCGCGATCGGCTGGTTAGCGGGCCTGGTCTGGATGGACGTGCTCGGCGGGAGAAATCCCTTCGCAGTCGCGCTTCTGGGGCAGCTGCTGGTACTGCTCTACTACATCCCCGCCCACAACAAGGTCATGCAGACCGGCGAAGGGATCTCCGCATTTGCGGTATTGCTTGGGGCCTGGCTGTTCGCACGCGGGCGCGAGTGAATAACCGACGGTCAGGCTGCGGACGCGCGAGCGCGCTCATCGCTCACGGCGTACGCGGGGATCGCCTTGCGGCCACGCGCGAGGCAATACATCGAGGCGATCAATATTTCAAAGGCCGGAGTGAGCACGACGATTTCGACCAGGCTCCAGAGGAGCGCCACGACGATGCCGGCCATGATGCCGCACCAGAGGGCGGACTCCCTGGCACGCTGGCGGACCGCCTGGATCACGACAGCCATATACGCAGCGTAGGCCGCGGTGCCGACCACGCCGAACAGCACGAGAAGGTGCAGGACCGAATTGTGCGGGTTCCACACAATCGCATATGCGAACTGCCGGACCAGTTCCGAACGCGGACTGCCGACCACCGGATGGGCAGAAATCGGGTCCATCGCAGTATTGAGGTACCAGGCACGCATACGCAGCGATTCGCCTCCCGGTATCGCCGGCAGACGGTCCCAGAACACCCCGACGGCGAGCGCGACGAATACTGCCGCGACCGCCCCCGCCACTGTCAACTGCCGCACCTTGCCGTAACGATGCGCAGTCCAGAAGACACACGAAATCAGCAGAAACCCCGCACCCGATCTCGACAGCGTGAGGCAGACCATCGCGGCGAATAGGAGTGCCCACCAGCTCCGTTGATACAGCATGACGTTGAAGAGGAACACAAACACCACGGCCAGATAGTTCGACATGCCCAGCGGGGTTCGCGCGCGACTCTTCAGCACGTAGTACGGCAGCGTCCTCCGCCAATCGTTTGGAAGCGGGGGCTCGACGACTGGTTCGAGCTGTGCACCCTTCATTTCCGATTGGATCATCTTGCGAAGCTCGTTCTGCCGCTCCAGCGTCACCCGAGGGTTCTGTCCCGGAACCGGGTAGAAGGTGG
>JACDCA010000438.1 GCA_013694635.1 Acidobacteriota bacterium
ATGAAGTTCAGACTGTTGGCAGCCGCCGGTCTCGTTGCTGCGGCGGGCGCCGTCGCGTTCGCCGGGGCCCAGAGCGGCGCGACGGCAACGGCGGAGATCAAGGGAGACAAGATCAGCGGCACTGCGACCTTCGCCGAACGACTCTCCGGAACCGGGACCGTGGTCGACGTGACGGTCACTGTCAAGGGGCTCGCGCCAGGGCGCCACGGGGTACATCTCCACGCGATCGGCAAATGCGAGCCGCCGGCGTTCACCGCCGCTGGAGGGCATTTCGACCCCGGACCAGCGGGCAATACCGATCCTGACGCCAACCACCCGTACCACACGGGCGACATTCCGAATCTCGACGTCGACAAAAGCGGGAGTGGAACGATGAAGATCACCACCTCGCGCGTCACGCTGTCGGACGGGCCACTCTCGCTCTTCGACGACGACGGCACGGCGATCATCATTCACGCCAATCCGGACCAGGGAATCACCGGCGCACCGAAGTCTGGTGTGAGCGGCGGTCCCAGGGTCGCGTGCGGCGTTGTGACGAAAAAGTAGGGAGGGCGCGACTAGAACCATCTGCGTCGCTTCCATTGAGTCAGCGCGCCGGTCGCTCCGTCGAGCGCGAGTGACCGGTGCGCGACCACCCGCGCAAATTCCGCATCGAAGGTCGTCGCCAGCATGGTGACGCCGCGCGCCTGCGCGGCCGCGGCCACATCACGGCCGAATGGGACTCGTAAGGGTTCGGGGATATCCGCGGTGGGATGCTCGAGGATCAGCATTTCCGGCCGCAGCGCGAGAGCGCGTGCGACATGCACACGGGCTCGCGCCTCGGGCGGGAGCTTCCCCACTGGTTGCATGAGAGCGGCGGCGTCGAGGCCGCATTCCACAGCCAGGTTCACCACTTGTTCCGCCACATCCCCGGGCACGGGATCGATCTGCAGCGTAAAGGGCATGGCCAGGTTCTGCTGGAGCGTGGCGTCTTCGAGGAGCACGGCGCGGGGACTGACGATCCCGAACCGATCGAGCGACGCCAGCCATTCTTCGCCGCTTCCGATGGCGGCGGTCAAGCGGCCGAAGACGCTGACGGATCCTTCGTCCGGAAGCGCGGCGCCGGTCACGATGCTCACCAGGACGGCGGCGGCGGTGGCATCGATGCCGCTGATAGCGACCCGCTCGCCGGACTGCACCTCCAGGCGCGCGATGCGCAGCGGCCGAAGGCCGCCGTAGTTCTTCACAACCCTTTCGAGCTGCACGACGGGCGCGGTCATGACACGCACGCCTGCAGTGCCGCAAAGTCCGGCGCCGGCAAAGCGACCATTCCGAGCGCGAAGGGGTGGCGTCCACCGTCGCCGTGAAAGTCCGAGCCTCCACTTATCGCCAGGCCATGCTGACCGGCGAGGCGGCGATAGTGCGCTTCCGTGACGCGATCATGGTCGCTGTGCACCGCTTCGAGCGCGCCAAGTCCGGCGGCGGCGAGATCCGGTAGGAGGTCGTCCCGCGCGGTCAGACCGGGATGTGCCAGCGACGCAACGCCACCTGCGCGGCGGATTATCGAGATGACCTCGATCGGCGACGCGCCGGTTCTCGCGACAAATGCCGGGCGACCGCGGCCGATCAGCCTGTCAAAGGCGTCGGTTCGGTCGACTGCGTGCCCCGCGGCGACCAGCGCGTCAGCGACATGCGGCCGGCCCACACTGCGACCGCCGCCGGCACTCTGCGCAATTAGCGGACCCGCGTCGATCTCACATCCGAGCGCGAGCAACCGTTCGCAGATCGCATGGACCCGTCGCACGCGGTCGGCTCGCTGCGCGCGCAGAAATTCGCCCAACCGCGCGTCGGCCGGATCGAAGAAATATCCGAGGACGTGGATGTCCTGTCCCTTTTCAACCGCGGTGATCTCGATGCCGCTGACCAGCGACAGCCCCGCGGCGGACGCTGCGAGGCCAGCCTCCTCCAGACCCGCGGTCGTGTCGTGGTCCGTGACGCTTATCGTGGTCAGCCCGGAGCTGGCCGCCCTGGCGACGAGGGCCGCCGCAGGCAGCATGCCGTCGGACGCAGTGGTATGGAGATGAAGGTCGATCACGCGCGTGACGCGCCGGCGCGCGGACGCTGCCGTTTCCCGCGACGGCCGCTCCGGGCACGCTGGCGCTGTACGAGCGCCCGGTACTCCCGGATCAGCAGCGCGAGATGCGCACGCTCCTCGTCCGCGAACTCCAGAAAGATCCGCTTGCCTTCGGAGTCTTCGAACTTCTCGCCGTAACGCTTGAAGAAACGGTGCGACCCGCGCTCGCATTTGATGCCGATCATCAGCGCGTCACGATCGTTGACGCCTTTGGTCAGCTGCTCGGCGCCGGCGGCGAAGAGGCCGTTCGCCGCACCCTTGAAGAAGAGGAACGTCGGACGCGACTCCAGCTGCGGGTCCTGCTGGAGCAGCTCCCGATACCGCTTCTCGAGCGTGCCGAGATGCTCCTTTTCTTCCTCGGCCAGCTTCTCGAACACACGCCGGCCGCGCGGATCCTTGGTCATCCGTGCCGCCCGTGCGTAGAAGTCGAGCCCGCTGCGCTCGGTGGCGATCGCGATCCGCAGCGCGTCACGCGCGAAGAGCAGCTCGGTCGCCCCTCCTTCCGCCAGCGGCGGACGGCCGGTCCGGCACGCATCGCACGTCCCGTGGATCTGGAGCACGCTCTGCCTGGGCGCAAAGCTGCGCGCCGAGGCAACCTCCTCGATCAACGATTCGATGTCAGAGCTGAGAAACTCGAAGGACCGGTTGCAGGTCCGGCAGATCAGGTGAAAGTGGCGCGGATGCCGGTAGGAGTGCTCGAAGCGGAAGCGCCCTTCGCCGAAGTCCACCTTGCGCGCGATGCCCGCGTCGACCATCCATTGCAGCGTGCGATAGATGGTCGCGCGGCTGATCCGCTCATCCGCCCCTCGTATCAGCTCGACGAGGGTGTCGGCGGTGAGGTGCCCCTCCTGGCGGAGGAACACATTGACGATGAGATCGCGCTTGCTCGAGCGCTTGCTGCCGGCTGGGCGAAGACTGTCAAGAAAGGTGGCTGCTGAATCCACCTGCGGTTCTTTACACAGAGAACGAGGAACCGCAGCCGCAGGTCGACTTCGCATTCGGGTTCTTGATCGTGAACCCGCCGCCGGTCACGTTATCGACGAAGTCCACCTCGGCGCCCTTCAGGTAGCGCGCGCTGATCGGGTCCACGAGCAGCTTCACGCCGTTCGACTCGATGACGGAGTCGGTGGACGCGTCCCCTTCCCCCTCGTCGATCATCAGGCCGTACTGAAAGCCCGAGCAGCCGCCGCCCTGGACGAACACGCGCAGGCCGGCTTCGGTCTTGTTTTCTTCCGTCAGCAGCTCGCTGATTTTCGTGGCTGCCGTAGGGGTGACATTGATCATGGTGAAGACGCTCCTCCTTGGAACACCTCAATTATACGGCCTGCGGCGCAGGCGCTCAACCCACGCGACCCTCGCTAACCAGGTAAGAGATGGCAGGCCATTGACTTAGACGCCGTCCGCGGGGCGCTTGTCTCCGTCCGGCCACCGCCACATACTTCCGTGCATGAACAGCGCGTATGAGCCGGCCCTACGCCTCTCCGAGAGGCTGCTGCAGGAAAAAACGGTCGAGCGGATATGGGCCCGGGACCCCACCGTATGGGGCGCCAAGCCCGGCAGCGCCGACGAGTTGTCGATCTTGAACCGGCTCGGCTGGCTCGACGTCGAGACGACCATGCGTCCCGAGCTCGACCGGCTGCGGGCGCTGCACGACGAGATCCGCGCCGAGCACCTGGAATCGGTCCACCTGCTCGGCATGGGCGGCAGCAGTCTGTGCGCCGAAGTGCTGCGAACCGTCTTTGGCAGCGCGCCCGGCTTTCCCGACATGAGCGTGCTCGACACGACCGACGAACGAACGCTGATGCGCGCGACCGAACGGATGACGCCCGCGCGAACGCTGTTTCTCGTCGCCAGCAAGAGCGGCGGAACGATCGAAGTCGCGTCGATGGAGCGCTATTTCTGGGCGCTCATGTCGCAATGGAACAAGGCTGAGGCCCGAAGCCATTTCATCGCTGTGACGGATCCCGGCACAGGTCTCGACGGCCTGGCGACCGAGCGCGGATACCGCCATGTGTTCAGAAATCCTCCGGATATCGGCGGACGGTACTCGGCACTGTCGCTCTTCGGCCTCGTGCCCGCGGCATTGGTCGGCGCCCCCGTGAACGAGATCTTCAACGGGGCAGAGGCCATGGCGGAAGGCTGCCGTCAGAACAACCACAGGAATGCCGGACTCGAGCTCGGTGCATTCATCGGCGCTGCGGCGCTCGAGGGACGCGACAAGCTCACGGTCACGCTGGCGCCGGACCTGCGCACGCTTGGCTTGTGGATCGAGCAGCTCGTGGCCGAGAGCACGGGCAAACACGGCAAGGGGACGCTGCCGGTAGTGGACGAACCGCTCGGCGATCCAGCCGACTACGCGGCGGACCGTGTGTTCGTGTCGGTGTCGACGCCGTCAGAACATCATGACGACGAACGACTGCAGGCGCTCGAGTCGGCCGGGCATCCGGTGCTCAGACTCTCGACGAGGGTCGATGGCCTTGGAGCCGAATTCTTCCGATGGGAGTTCGCCACCGCGATCGCCGGCGCCGCGCTGGGCATCAACCCGTTCGACGAGCCGAACGTTTCCGAAGCGAAGCAGAAGACCGCCGCTCTGCTGGCCAGCTACGCGGAGCGCGGGCAGTTCGACGAATCCACGCTGCAGAGCGGCGTGGCGCTCGCGGCCGAGGTACGGTCGGCAGTCGAATCACTGGCCCCGCCAGGCTACGTCGCCTTTCTGTCGTATCTGCCGGCGGACGACGAACTGGAGAGCGCGATCGCGACGATCCGCGAGCAGCTTCGCGCGCGGAAGAAGGTCGCAAGTACGTTCGGCGTCGGTCCCCGCTACCTTCATTCCACGGGGCAGTACCACAAGGGAGGACCGAATCAGGTGGTGGCGTTCGTGATCTCCGCGGAGGATGTGACAGGGACGCCGATCCCGGAGGCCGGGTACTCCTTCTCGGTTCTCAAGCGCGCGCAGGCACTCGGCGACGTTCAGGCGCTGAAAGCGCACGGCCGGCGCGTGGTGCACATCCACCTGCCGTCCGCTGACGAGGCGCCGCAGATGGTCGCTCGATTATTCGAGGACGCTTTGAGGTGATGGGTGACGCAGATCCGCCAGGACGGCGGCTGACTGCTCTTCGACGTCCTTGTGCAGGCTGCGGCCGTGTGCGTCCATGGTGACGATCGCAGGGAAATCGCGCACCTGGAGGTGCCACATCGCTTCCGGCGTGCCGAACTCCATCAGCGACACGCCATCCACCCGCTCGATGCAGCGCGCATAGAACTGCGCGGCGCCGCCAATCGCGTTCAGATATACGGCCCCCGACTCGCCGAGGCCGGCCAGTGTCCTGGCGCCCATTCCCCCCTTGCCGATAACGACGCGGACGCCGTACGTGCGGATGATGTCCGCCTGATACGGTTCCTCCCGAATGCTCGTCGTCGGGCCCGCCGCCGTCACGCGCCATCCGTCTCCATCCTTCGCAACGACGGGCCCGCAGTGATAAAGGACGGACCCCTGAAGATCCACGGGTGGATCGTGTTTCATCAGGTGCGCGTGCACGGCGTCCCGCCCGGTGAACATGCGTCCGGAGATCAGCACCACGTCGCCGACCTTCAGCGACCGCGCCCGTTCTTCGGTGATTGGTGGCTCGAGCGCGATCTCTCGACCGGTCCTGGGGAAACCGGCAGCGACGACTTCAGGCGCCAGCATCGGGGTGGATCGCGCGTTCTCGCGGTACATCCATGACGTGATCGCACCGGTCGACGGATCGAGACGCACGCCGAGCCGGCGGAAGGCCCAGCAGTCGTAGGCGATCGAGACGAAGAAGCTCGCGGGCAGGCGGTTCAGCGCCCCGATCTTGCAGCCGATCAGCGACGTGCGGCCGCTGAATCCCATCGGCCCGACGCTGAGACGGTTGGCTTCGTCCATGACTGACGCTTCCATCTGGGCCAGGCGCGGATCGGGGTTCGTGTCGTCCAGTGTGCGAAAGAGCTGCTCCTTCGCGTGCAGGTATCCCGATGTCCTGTCCCCGCCGATGCAGACGCCGATCGCGCCGGGGCTGCAGCCTTTGCCCTGCGCCTTCCACACGGCGTGCAGGATGCACTTTCGAACGCCTTCGAGCGAACGGTCCACGCGGCCAAGGTGCTCCAGCTCCGACGGCAGCGCGTATTGCGCGTTGGTGTTCTCGCAGCCGCCCCCCTTGAGGATCAGACGCACCTCGATGTCGTCTTCTTCCCACTGATCGAAGTGGATGATCGGCGTACCCGGTCCGAGGTTGTCGCCGGAGTTCTCGCCGGTGATCGAATCGACTGAATTCGGCCGCAGCTTTCCGCGTCGAGTCGCCTCGGCCACCGCCGCGCGGATCTGTTGCCGCATCCAGATCTGATTGGCGCCAAGGGGTACGCGCACTTCAAACGTCGGCATGCCCGTGTCCTGGCAGATCGGGCCGTCGCATGCTTCAGCCTGGTCGATGTTCTGCGCGATGATCGCGAGCGCCTGCCCTCCGCGTGTGGCCTGATCCCCCGTCACGAGCGCTGCCGCCATGGCCGCACGAACGTCCGGTGGGAGGTCCGTGGATGTCTTGGTGATCAGTTCGACAAGGCTGTCGAAGAAAAGCGGCAGCATTTGCGAGAAGTATAATTGCTGCACGGGTTTAGCAGTGAAATACCGCAAGGAACGCGATCCGCTCGGGGATGTTCAGGTACCGGCCGACGCTTGGTACGGAGCGCAGACGCGGCGCGCCGTTGAAAACTTTCCGATCAGCGGCTTGACCGCCCCGCCAGAGCTCGTCACCTCCACCGTCCTCATAAAGAAAGCGGCCGCAAAGACGAATGCTGCGCTCGGGCGGCTCGACAAAGCGGTCGCGCGCGCAATCGTCGCCGCAGCGGACGAGATCCTCGCCGGGGCCCACCGCGACCAGTTCGTCGTTGACGTCTACCAGGCTGGTGCGGGGACGTCGCACAACATGAACACGAACGAGGTTCTCGCCAACCTCGCCGAAGAGCGCATGGGAGGCCGCCGCGGCACCTACGCGCACGTGCATCCGAACGATCACGTGAACATGGGGCAGTCCACTAACGACGTCTACCCGACCGCGACACGTCTGGCGCTGCTCGCGCTGGTGCCGGGGCTCATGGGTGCCGCCGCCCTTCTGGCGGACAGTCTCGACGGGAAGGCGCGTGAGTTCGCGCACATTCTCAAGACCGGCCGCACGCATCTGCAGGATGCCGTGCCGATCACCCTGGGGCAGGAGTTCGGCGGCTACGGGGCGAACGTCCGCAGCGGCATTGCGGACGTCGAACATGCCGCGAAGGGGCTGCTCGAACTGAACCTGGGTGCGACGGCCGTCGGCACCGGCTTGAACGCGGGCGACGACTACACGTCACGCGCCATCGCCCTTCTCGCGAAGGCGACCGGGCTTCCGCTGCGACCCGCGGAGAACCGCTTTCGCGTCACCCAGAGTATGGGGGACGTGCTCGCCTTCTCCGGGGCGCTGCGGCGGCTGGCCGTCGAGGTCGGCAAGATCGCGTCGGATCTCCGCCTTCTCAGCATGGGACCGAGGGCCGGGATTGCCGAGATCCAGTTGCCCGCCGTCCAGCCTGGTTCGTCCATCATGCCCGGCAAGGTCAACCCGTCGATCCCGGAAATGGTGAACCAAGTCGGTTACCAGATCATCGGCTGCGACGCCGCCATCCTCGCCGCCGCGGAAGGGGGCCAGCTCGAGTTGAACGTGATGATGCCGGTCATGGCGTGGAACGGGCTGCACGCCACCCGGATCCTGACGCAGGCAATGCGCGTCTTTGCTGAAAAGTGCGTCAGCGGCATTCGTGCCGACGAGCAACGTGCCCGGGAGCTCCTCGATCGGAGCACGGCCCTGGCCACGGCGCTCAGCCCGCATATCGGTTACGCTGAAACGGCTGACATCGCCAAGACCGCTGTGAGCACCGGGCGCAGCGTTCGAGAGCTCGTTCGCGAGCGAAAGCTCCTCCCGGATGACGTGCTCGACCGGATTCTGTCGGCCGAGGCGATGACGACCCCCGGCTTGCCCGGAGAAAACAGGGGTCCCAGTGTTACGCCGAACAACTCTCGCCGCGGCGCTGATCGCACTGGCGCTCCACCCCCTCCCGCTCGGGGCGGACGCCCAGCAGCGTCAGCACGGCCGCCTGTTTCCGCCGCAGGATCTCGGGCTGCTCGAGGGGCCCGACCGCGAAGCGTGGCAGCGCCCGCAGCAGATCATGGACGTCCTCCTGATCGGCGAGGAAAGCGTCGTCGCTGACCTCGGCGCCGGCGGGGGCTGGTTCACGATTCGCCTCGCGCGCCGCGCGCTGAACGGGCGCGTCTACGCCGAAGACATCCAGCGGGAAATGATCGAGGCGATCAACCGACGGGTGGACCGTGAAGGGCTCAAGAACGTCCGGCCGATCCTTGGCACACCCTCCGATCCCGCGCTGCCTGAACCCGTGGACGCCGTGCTGATCGTCGATGCGTACCACGAGATGGATGATCCCGTCGTGCTCCTGCGGAATGTCGCGAAATCCCTGAAGCCGAATGGCCGCGTCGGCATCGTGGACTTCACGAAGGATGGCGGCGGCCCGGGACCGCCCATGGAAGAGCGCGTCGATCCCGAACGCGTCGTCCGCGACGCGCAGTCGGCGGGGCTGCGGCTGCACTCACGGCCGAACTTCCTGCGTTACCAATATCTGCTCGTCTTCGTCCGCAGCGACTCAGCTTCTCGATGATCGCGGTTCCGGCGTTCGTCGCTGACTACCAGGTATCGATCGACGCGGAGCTCCGGCGTCTGGTGCCCGACTCCGGTGCGACGGTTCAGCGCGCAATGGCGTACACGCTGCTCGCACCGTCGAAGCGCGTGCGCCCCGTACTCACACTGCTCTCCGCAGAAATCTGTGGCGGGCGGCGTGCCCCCGCGCTGGCCGCGTCGGCGGCAATCGAGCTCGTGCACGCTGCGTCGCTCATCCTGGACGACCTTCCGTCGATGGACGACGCACCGCTCCGCCGGGGCCGGCCCGCGAACCACAAGGAGTTTGGAGAGGCTGTGGCGATCCTCGCAGCGTTCGCGCTGCTGAACCTCGCGTTCGGCACGGTCGCCAAAGCGTATGACCCGGCAGTAGCGTCGAAAATGTCCGCGGTTCTCTCTGACGCGGTGGGGATAGAGGGCCTCGTCGGAGGACAGGCGGGTGACCTGCTCGCCGCGGGGCAACCAATCGAGTTCGAGATGCTCGAGCGCATCCATCGAGGCAAGACCGGCTCACTGTTCGTCGCGGCGGCCGTCGCCGGAGGCCTCGTTGGCGGCGGTCACGCCGACGCGATCGCATCGCTCTCTGCGTACGCGAAGAATCTTGGCCTTGCATTCCAGATCATCGACGACCTGCTGGACGTCGAAGGAGATCCCGCGCAAACCGGTAAAGCCGTGCGAGCGGATGCGCGGCGGACGACGTTCGTGTCGTTCAGCGGCGTCGAGGGTGCGCGGCAGCTCGCGGCGGAGCTCTGCGAGACGGCGGACCGCGCCCTGCGCCCGTTCGGACGTCGCGCCGATCAGCTGCGGGAACTCTCGGCCTTCGTTGCCGGGCGCAGCATCTGATGGGGGATCCCGCGTGACGAGAGACACGCGCGACGGCCGGGTCGACGATCTGCGCCGGCAGCTGCGATCGCTCGGGTATCTCGACGCCGGTGTCGATCGTTTCGTTCTCGGATCGGCACGCGGCGCACGCGGTCCGTCGACGATCGCCGCGCTGGCGTCGGTTCGCGTCGGGTTGCTCGCCGCGGTGCTTCTCGGGCCCGCGGCGGCGGTCGGTATCGCCAGCCGGCTTCCGGGGCTCGTCACAGGCCCGCGCGACGCTGTGGTCGTCGCGCTGTATCTCGGACTGATCTTCGGTCTCGCGGCGATCGCCTTCACATTCGTCGTCAGCACGCTGGCGGCGCGTCTCGCCGACGGGGACGTCCGGCGCACGCGATGGATCTCGCGCGGCGCCGGAACACTCGTGACGGCCGGTTGCCTGACTTACCTGACGCTGTGGTGGCGCAGCGCCAACGCCGGGCTCGCATGGAGCGCGCCGGTCTGGACGCTGTTCGCGATCGGCGTTGCCGTTGCGATCAGCCTGCTCCTCGGGCACGCCGTATCGATCACAGCGTTTGCAGTGATGACTGCCCGCGCGCGGTCAAGCGGAGGACCCGACGCAGACGGCGTGTCGCCCACGGATGCGACGTCCCGCTCGACATGGCGGCTCGTGCTCCTTGCTGGTGTCGTCGCCTTTGCCGGCGCGGCCGCACTTCTGGTTCTCACGGCCCCTGCCTCCGGCGTCCCGGGCGACCGCCCTCCGCTCGCCGTCGTTTCACCGGGCCTGCGCGTGAAGGTCATCGCCATCGACGGGTTCGATCCCGATGTATTCGAGTCGCTCCGCGCCACCGGCGCCGTACCCGCGTTGGCACAGCTGCTTTCGGGCGGCGGCGCGAGGTTCTTTCCCGACCAGACAAGAGACCCCGCCCGGGCGTGGTCGACGATCGCCACCGGCCAATCACCCGACATACACGGCGTCCGCGGACTTGAAACACGGCGCGTGGCCGGTCTGCAGGGTGCGCTGATGCCGGGGAGCGGAGGCCTCGCACGCGCGCTCAACGGCACCACGGATCTGCTGCGGCTGACACGTCCCTCGACGGCGAGCGGCGCCGAGCTGCGTACGAAGCCGTTCTGGGAGGTTGCCGCCGACGCCGGGATGCGAGCGGCCGTCGTCAACTGGTGGGCGACGTGGCCGGCGATCGGTACAGGCGCTTCCGGTCCCCTGGTGATATCGGACCGGGCCACCCTGCGTCTCGAGCGTGGCGGGGCGCTGGATGCGGAGATCGCGCCGAAGGAGCTGTACGACCGGCTGCGCGTCGAGTGGCGGATGCTCACGCAGGAAGCCGCGCAAACCGCGGGCACGCCACTCTTCCACGCGGCGGACCCTGAGGCGAGCGCGGTGTTGCGGCGGTCCGCCGAACTCGACGCCCTCCAGATCGCGTTGTCGAGGCGCCTTCCGGAGAAGCCGGACCTGATTGCCGTCTATCTGCCTGGGCTCGACGTCGTTCAGCACACGCTGCTTGGCGCGGGCGGCAGCGCCGCCTCCACGATTTCAGCGCGGCTCGACAACATCCGGTCGTATTACCGCTACCTCGATCTCCTGCTCGCCGATTTCACTCGTTCGTCGCCGGGTGAGATCGTGATCGTCGTGACTCAGCCCGGGCGGCTGGCGTCGGCCGCACGCGGAATATTCGCGGTCACGGGCGTGGTTGCCGCACCCGCCGTCAACGTCGAGGCGCGCGCCGTCGATGTCGCGCCAACGATCCTGCATGTGCTCGGGTTACCTGTCAGCCGCGAGCTCTCGGGCAATGCGATTACGGGACTGTTCCTGCCATCTTTCATGGCGCGATTCCCCGTGAGGGACGTGCCGACATATGGCGCCAGACCGGCGGGATTGTCGACCGGACGCGGCGATGCCCTGGACGCCGCGGCGCTCGAAAGACTCAGAAGCCTCGGATATGTCCGGTAGTCCAGCCCGGGCTGTGCCTTGGTCGTGGTCGCGACCCGCGTGCGATTGCCGGGTAAGGACTACCGGCTGTTACCGACTAGCGCCCTCCAGGCGATCGGCAGGATGCCTGCGCCGGCGAGAATTTTGAGGACATCGCCGAGGAGGAACGGATACAGCCCCGCACGCAGCGCGGCGTCGAAACCCAATGCAGCGGGACGAGCGAACA
>JACDCA010000460.1 GCA_013694635.1 Acidobacteriota bacterium
CCTCGGCGATCTCGGACGCGCCCGGCGTCCGCTCGTGACGGTGTTTTTCGGCAATCCGTACGTGGCAACGTCCCTGCCCGAGCTGCCGGCCATCATGCTCACCTACGACTTCTACGACCGTGCTGAGGCGTCCGCCGTCCGCGCCCTCGCGGGTGAAGCCGCGATCGGCGGACGTTTGCCGATCGAGTTGCCGGGTCTCGCGAAGGTCGGGTCGGGTCTCGACCGGGCCGCGGCCGCGTCGACCGCCGCGAAGTGATCTGATATATTCGAAGTTTCGGCCAGCCGTCGCTCCCCGGAGTATTGACTGGCAGAGCCCTTTGGCGCCCTTAGCTCAGTTGGATAGAGCGTCTGGCTACGAACCAGGAGGTCGCAAGTTCGAGTCTTGCAGGGCGCGCCAAAATCCTTAAGATTTCAGTGAATTGACGCCCCGGAATCCTCCGGCCGGTGAACAATTGTGAACAATTCGCCGCCGACTTTGTCCACGGCGGCCCGCAGAGCCCCGTCCAGCACCGTACATCTCTCGGGCCTCGTCGTAGTCCTCAACAACCAGAGTACGGGGTCGGACTTTGCCTCCCTTCTGCGCGGCCTGGCCGTCGCCTTTGGACTCTCGGACCTGTCGCATGCGGTTTGGCCACGCCATGGCAGCTCAACAGGAAGAGTAGTGGATTGCGTTGAGCGCAGCAATTCCCGGGCCTACGCGCCCGGTGAGCACTCCGTCATATACCACCACCGACGCTGTCCACCGGTCATCAACGACGACACGAAGTACGGCTTGTAGGACGACTGTGATGATTGACCCCCTCGCGACACTAATTCTGACCCCCTCCAAGGAGGGAGGGTCGAATGGAGCTCGCCACTGACCTCCAGGGTTCGCGGTTGATGAGGAACCGGCTCACCTCGGCGAGTGGCTGGTCCTGCCGACCTATCGCGAGCGGTCGAGTAGTGTTGCCGTCGATCACGCTGCTGCTCGTGAATGAGTAAGCAAGGCGTGCGGGCCCAGTACGGACCCCAGGGCCCGGCCGTCAGCGAACGAACGGTGTCCAAAAGAGTGAAGGGGGTGGCGATGCGTGCCGCAACTCGACTCTTGGTTTTGGTCGCTGCGACCCTGTTTCCGCGTGCCGCGTTCGCATGCTCCTGCATGGACGCGGGTCCGGCCTGCCAAGCGTTCTGGAACGTAGATGCGGTGTTCGATGCGACTGTGCTCAGCATCGCTTCGCTGCCGCGCACCGAGACGATCGGAACCCGTGAGGTGGTGTTTCGAGACAAGCTGGTCACGCTGCAGGTGCATCGCAGCTGGAAAGGCCAGCAGCCTGCGCAGGTCGAGGTCACGACAGCGTGGGACGGCGCAGGCTGCGGCTACCCGTTCGAAGCCGGCGAACGCTACCTCGTGTTCGCGAATGGACGATCCGGTTCGCGTCCCGCGGTCTCGAGGTGCAATCGGACGAGCCGCTTCGCGGAGGCGGGCCAGGACCTGGAATTCCTCGATTCGCTTGCGGCGCCACCGCGCGGCGCACGCGTGTTCGGAACTGTTCAAACGAACCATCGCACCTTCCAGCACACGCGCCCCATCGACAACATCCCAACCGAAACCATCGTAAGGCTCACCGGGATGGGTCGCGACCTGTCGATGAAATCATCAGGCGGGCGCTACGAGTTCGCAGGCCTCGAAGATGGATGGTACCGGCTGGAAATCGATGTTCCCGCTGGCTACAGGACGTATGAGCCGGCACGCGACGTTCGGCTCGCGAACCGCCATGCGTGCGTTGAAGTGAATCAGTGGTTTTCTCCCGACGGCCGGATCGGCGGCCAGCTCGTCCGCCCTGACGGTAAGCCAGCCGGGAGCGTACGCGTCGAGATCACCGGAGCAGAGACGCAGCCTCACCGCGACTGGGGGCTGCCGATGGAGGCGGATTCGACAGACGCCGACGGCTTCTTCGAGTTTGGCAATCTTCCGCCAGGGCGCTATATCGTCGGTCTGAACTTCAAGGATCTTCCGAGTGACTACAACCCGTACGCGCGCGTGATTTACCCGGGTCCGGATCTCGACCCACATATCATCGAAATCGCGCTCGGTCAGACCGTAGACCTCGGCACGTGGCAGGTCCCTGCGCCGCTCCCGGTCGTACGAGTCGAGGGAATCGTCGTCCTGGCAGACGGCGCTCCCGTGCCCGGCGTGTACGTCGGGGCATGGGACGAAACCGGAAATCCGGTCGAGCGCGCGCGTGGTGCGGGAGGGGCGACGACGGGTCCGGATGGTCGGTTCGTTCTCAAACTGCGCAAGGGCAGGATCTACGAGTTCACGGTCCGAGACAAGCAGCCGCGATTCCTCCGCACCGATGCCCGGCGGATCAACACGGCCGCCGGCAGCATTCCGCTACGCATCATGGTTGTCGATGAGAAACAGTAGCAGGTGCCAACTGGCCATGGTCTGGCGCCAAACCTTAATTCCCGGCCTCGATCCGCGCAAGTAGCTGAAACCGGTGCACTTACGTCCGCTCGAACAAAGCGATTACCCATCGAAGGCAATTGCTTCCTGAACAACAGTCGATGGAACGGCTACCGCTGCTCGCGAGATTCCTTGAGCCCGAGGTCCGGCGCGGTGAACAATCAGTGAACAATTCGCTCCCGAACACCGGGTAACTACAGGTCCTCGCAGGGGCCAAACCGGCGAAGAACCAACGAGAAATGAGACCTGCATTAACCTACGAACCAGGAGGTCGCAAGTTCGAGTCTTGCAGGGCGCGCCACCCTTCGCTCATGTGAACCGGCGTGAGCTTCGGTGGCGAGCCAACCCTCCCTTCCACGCGAACGCGGTCAGGGCTTGGCGCGCCGGCCGCGCGCCGTCGTTTTCGGTGGCGGCTCGCCCGTTGCACTTCCCTTGTCTTCTGCCGCGGCGCCGCGCGCCGCCCGCGTTCCGACCGCGTCCGCCAGCGTCGCGCCGCCGGCGGTCAAGTCCCGCAGATAGGCGTTGGCAGTGTCACGAATCTGTACCAGCTGTGTTGCAATCTGCTGCCGCTCGCCGAGCCACGTGGACATCCGGTGCTGCGCGGTACCGAGCAGCTTGCCAAGATCCTCGGCCAGGTCGACCAATGTCTCTTCGACCCGCGCATTCGAACCGGCTGTCTCAGCCGGACGTTCGGTCGGGTCGTCGTTCTCGCGTGCCGCTCGCGCGGGCCTTCTACCGGTTTTGGTCGTCATGTCTCCCTCCAGATCACACAGGCATCTCGCAGTTTACGCGCGCCGCCTCGATTCCGGCTATCGTTCGATGGATGGCGCCGGGCGGATCGGTATCGGCAGCGGGACTTGTATAATGGAGAGTCGGTTCATGCAACAGGCCCTCGGCCTGGCGCAGCGCGCCCGGGAGTTGGGCGAAGTGCCGGTGGGCGCCGTCGTCGTGCTCGACGGTCAGGTGATCGGTGAGGGGTTCAACCAGCCGATCGGCTCCAACGACCCCACGGCTCATGCGGAGATCGTTGCGCTTCGCGACGCCGCGCAGCGCGCTGGCAATTACCGGCTGACCGGCGCGACGCTGTACGCGACCATCGAGCCGTGCCAGATGTGCGTCGGGGCGATGGTCCATGCGAGAATCGCGCGCGTGGTCTACGGCACGGCCGAGCCGAAGGCCGGGGCCATCGAATCGGCGATGCGGGCGCACGAACATCCGTCGCTGAATCACCGGATGGAAGCCGCAGGCGGCCTGCTCGAAGCGGAATGCCGCGAGCTGATTCAGGAGTTTTTCATGTCGCGCCGTTCCGAGGAGCGCTGAGCGCCTGCGGCCGCAAGCGAGGGCCGGAGGGAACCGCCGCGCAGTGGCGGCCCGAGCGCGCAGCGAGCGGGGGCGGGGCCCCGCGAGCGAAGTAATAACGAGCGGGGGCGGGGCCCCGCGAGCGAAGTAAGAAAGCGCCTGCGGCCGCAAGTTCGCTCTCATCAGTCCATGGAGAAATGAAATGGCCGTTAACTTCGCTGAGAGTGTGTTCCCTCCGTTCCCGTTCACATCGCGGTCAGTTCCCATAGTGAGCGACAATTTCGATTTCGCGCAGTGGAAGCGAGATCCGGCGGGGCCGGTCATTCTCAAGGGAATACTGAGGGACTGGCCGATCGTTCAAGACTTGAAACGATGCGGGACTGACGACGCGCGCCTCGATTTCCTCAGCCGAGGGTTCGGTAGCGCCGTGGTCGGATACACCAAGGTTCCAGCAAGCGACCCCTTTATGGGGTACGACGAGAACGGCCGCGAGAATTTCGAATATGCTCCGGGAACCTGCAAACTAGACGAATTCTGCGGCTTGCTGCGAAAAAGTCTGCAGGATCGTCACTCGGACATCTTCTATGCAAGAGGTGGCGCGAACGAACTGCGCACATGGCGCAAGTTTTCGCAGTCAATTCGACCGCTCGGCATCCTGACGGGGATGAAGCCCGCTGGCGAGGGTATCTGGCTCGGCTCGGGCCGGCACATCAGCCACCTGCACCAGGATGCGCACTTCAATTGTTTCGCGATGATCACAGGGGTCAAACGCGTTCTCCTGTATCCCCTCGAGGCGATCGCCGACCTCTATCCCTCTCCCTTCTACGGCGGCATTTCGGGGACCACCAGCAGTTTTGTCCGCCCGCGCACCCCCGACCCTCAGAGGTTCCCCAGGTTCATGAGCGCCGCGAAGCATGCGTGGGTTGCCGTCGTCGACGAGGGCGACGTGCTCTGTCTGCCGCCGTGTTGGTGGCATTACGTCGAGGCGGCGCCAGGCCTCAACCTGATGATCAATACCTTCATGTGGGCGTTGCCACCGGCGAAGGTCCGCCAGTTCGAGGTCATGATGCGCAGATCCATCACGACCGCTCTTAAACTCTCCACGGAAGAACTCTCAGGGGTCAGAAAGGATCTGTACCAAGAGGTCGCGCGTGGCACAGGGAACTTGAAGCTCTCTGCATCGGCCAGAGCACTTCGACGCCGTCTGTCGCGATTTCTCCAACCTGACATTCCAGGCTATTGGCAGAAGATTGCCCGATGTTATTACGATCACTACGTTTTCCAGATCAACGGGCATCCTGTCGCTGCCTACCCGGAGCGGCATGCCACGTGGGCCCGACAAGAAGCCTCGCTGAAGCCGCGTTTCCGCCACTGGGCTCGGTTCATTCGTGGACGTGCGCGGATGATTTGGCGCCGTCGGATGGTAACCGGAATCGTGCCATGACCGCCCTCTGCCGAACGAGCCTCTAGCCCCTCAATTCGCTTGTGTAGCCAGCCGATCCGCTCAAACTACCCACCGTTCTGGCCCGTTTCCGCCCGGTCAGCGAGCTGTTGCGATTGACCATTCATGTGAATGTGGGG
>JACDCA010000491.1 GCA_013694635.1 Acidobacteriota bacterium
GGGCTTGGAGGTTGGTGCCATCAACGTTGGACGTCCAGAGATCCGAATTGCCATCGATGGCCGCGTCCATGACGACCGCGCCGGTGGTGGACACGTCGATGGACCGATACCTGATCGGCTTCGGCCAGCGCGCACTGACGTCCTTCAGCGTTCCGGCGTCGAGGGCGGCATGAATCAGCGACCGCCCGGCCTGTCCGCGGTTCACGTCCATGTACACGCCCTCAGCCGTCCAACGGACAAGTAGCGGGTCTTCGAACGTCGGGTCGAGCGCCAGGCTCGAGCGCGGCGATCCGCCGAAAAACGCGGGCACGACCATCAGGAAGTGACCACTGGCCTGTCGCACGACGACGGCGAGCTCCCGCCCATCGGAAGACCAGGCGTGACTGACGACGGCGCCGGGGATTGCCACCGGGACGGCGTCTCCTCCTTCGATGGCCTGGATGAAAATGCGGCGCTGGTTCTGTTTGTCGGAGATGAATGACAGCCACTTCCCGTCGGGTGAGATCAGGGCCTCCGACTCGGCGGTCGGCCACGTCACCGCGGGTACCAGGGCGCGCGGCGCGGTGTCTTCAACGGGACTCGACGTCCATCGCCACAGAGCGAACACGGCTGCCGCAGCCGCGATGAGAAGCAATGCCGTCTGCATCGCCCATCGGGGAATCGCCGGGGAAGGGGCGTGGACGACGGGAATCGTTCCGGTGCTGAGCATGTCTCCCGCACGCCTGAGTGTCTCGGCGACGACCATCGCGGTTTCCGGCCGCCTGGCCGGATCCCGCTCGAGACAGGCCTTGACGATGTCGCGAACCGGACCGGGCGTCGCGGGCGCCAGCTGATCGAGCGGACGGATGGTCCCCGACAGCATCTGCTGCACGTATGCGTCGCGTGTCGTGCCTTCAAACGGCAACTGTCCAGCGAGGCAGCGGAACAACAGGACGCCGAGCGAGAAAATATCCGCGCGTCCGTCGACAACCTTGCCAAGCGCCTGCTCCGGCGCCATGTATTGTGGCGTCCCTGGCGTGTTGCCGGGCAGCGTCAGGCCACTTTGGGTCAGCGCCGCGTCGCCGGTGATTCGCGCGATGCCGAAATCCAGCAGCTTGATGTGATTGTGCGCGGTGACCATGACGTTGGTCGGCTTCACGTCACGGTGCACGATGCCGCGGGCGTGGGCGTTCGCGAGCCCTTCGGCGATCTCCGATCCCCACCGCAGCGTGTCGACAAGCGGCGGTGTGCGCCGCGCCAGGATGTCGCCGAGGTTTTCTCCCTCGACGAACTCCATCACGACCAGCGTGGCCGATCCGGTCTCCAGCAGCTCGTAAATCTTGCAGATATAAGGATGGTCGAGTGAGGCCGCCGCCAGCGCCTCGGCTCGCAGACGAAGAATGGCGTCCGTATTGGTCGCGTCCGCATCGCGGATCGCTTTGAGCGCGACGGGGCGATTCAGCCGGGTGTCGATCGCCTTCCACACGACACCCATCCCACCGCTGCCGAGACTCGCGACGACGCGATAGTGGCCGATGAGCTCAGAGATCATTTTTTTATCGACCCTTGCTCCGTTCCGGCCGCACGCCTAGGCCTGAAGCCGGCCTCCACCGCCTGGTCAGCTCAGCGACCAGACCGCGACGGAGTCTCCATCGCGAATGACGACCTCGCGGCCGAGGAGGACCGGGTGGGCCCAGGTCTGCCCTTCGGCGACCTTGTACCGGCGAAGCTCCTCGTACTTCTCCGGGTTCCGTTTCACGACGATCAGATCGCCTTCGGTGGTCAACACCAGCAGATCGGCGCCGGCGCTCTGGATGGCCGCGTTGGTGCCCGCGCGACCGTCGGTCGCCCACTTGACCGTGCCGGTCTTCGCGTCGAGGCAGAAGACCTGCCCCTTTTTCTTGCTGGAGAAGCCGTACACGAAGGTGCCATCGACGATCGGAGAGCTCATATACATCGGCACATCGGTGTTGTGCCAGGCCTGCGTGGCGGCGAACGCGGTCCCTTTTTTTTCGATCCTGTACCCGAACGTGCCTTTTCGCGTGCCCGACACGACCAGCACGTCACCCGCGACGACGGGGGTGACGATGTTCTCGTTCCATTCATCGGGAAAGGCAATCTGCCACAACTGCTTGCCGCTGGCCGCATCGACGCCGACGACGGCCTTGTCGGTCATCGTGATCA
>JACDCA010000507.1 GCA_013694635.1 Acidobacteriota bacterium
CGGCTTGATCCACTCGAGTTCCCGCGCCTGTTCTGCCCAGAAACCCTCGGGGTCTCGCGCGGCCCGCTCATAGACGGCGGGATCGTTGACGAGGGCGTGCTTCCGGAATTCCTCGGGCGGAGGAAACCTGCGGTCTTCACGAAGAAGGGCGTCTATTTCGTCCATGGCATAAGGTGCTAAGGGTGCTGATAGGTGCTAGAGGTGCGACGAGGTGCGTCACAGCACCATTCGAGCACCCTGAGCACCCTTGAGCACCCCTTTACATCGCGACGCCGGGATCGTGCGGGATGATCGCCGGGGGCTGCGGCGGAGCGTTCTTCTTGAAGATCGCGACGCCCAGCAGTCCGCCGATCATGCCGAAGGCCACGCTGAAGACGATGTTGATGAGCATGCTGACGACGCGAAGCGCCCCGCCGGCCATCATCCGCTCCATCATGTCGCGCGCTTCCGGCGGGAAGTCCTGGTTGTTCGCCAGGATGCGCGACATCCATTCCTGCTGGAGCGGCCCGAGCATCATCTGAATGGGAATCGACAGCGCCGAGCCGATGATGCCGCCGACGAGACCGGCAAGGAGCCCAACCAGCGCGCCTTCAGCCGCATTGAGCTGCCCCTGGTAATTCTGCTGTCGCAGATACACCGCGAGCACGCCGCCGGCGACCACCCAGAGGCAGCAGCAGCAGTTCCCCGCATTGATGACCGGCAGTGCGGAGAGCACGCCGATGAACAAACCGCCAAGGAGGACCGGCTGCGTTCTGCCTGAATTCATCAGTCGTAATACTCCAGGCCGAGATGAGTGATCAGCTCTTCACCGCGCATGAAGCGAAGCGTGTTCTTCAGCTTCATCAGCTGGATGAAAAGATCGTGCTCCGGGTATAGCCCCTTCGCGTGCATCGGGCTCTTGTAATAGAACGACAACCACTCCTGGATGCCGGACATGTTCGCGCGCCTGGCGAGATCGAGGAAGAGCGCGGTATCCAGCACGATCGGCGCCGCGAGGATGCTGTCCCGGCACAGGAAGTTGATCTTCAGCTGCATCGGATACCCGAGCCAGCCGAAGATATCGATATTGTCCCAGCCCTCTTTGTTGTCGCCGCGCGGCGGATAGTAATTGATACGGACGACGTGGTCCAGTTTTCCGTAGAGATCCGGGTACAGCTTCGGCTGAAGGATGTAGTCCAGGACGGACTTCTTGCTCTCTTCCTTCGTCTTGAACGACTCGGGATCGTCGAGTACCTCGCCGTCGCGGTTGCCGAGGATGTTGGTCGAATACCAGCCGTGGACACCGAGCAGCCGGGCCTTGATGCCGGGCGCCACCACGGTCTTCATCCACGTCTGACCGGTCTTGAGGTCCTTGCCGGCCAGCGGTGAGCCGGTATCGTCGGCCAGCTCGAGGAGGGCGGGGATATCCGCGCTCAGGTTCGGCGCCGCATTGGCGTAGGGAATCCCCTCCTTGATCGCCGCGTAGGCGTAGATCATGCTCGAAGGGACGTTGTCGTCGCTCGCTTCGAGCGCCTTTTCGAGATTGCCGATCGAGGCGTGCGCGGCTGACTCCGTCAGGTATACCTCGGTGCTGCCGCACCAGATCATGACGAGGCGGTCGCAGTTGTTCTCTTTCTTGAACCGCCGCATGTCTTCGATCAGCTGCTCGGCGAGCTCCTTCTTGTTCGTCCCTTTCTTGACGTTCGGTCCGTCGAGACGCTTGACGTAGCGGCGATCGAAGACCGCCGACATTGGCTTGATCGCCTCCATCTCGGGACGGATCTGATCGAGCAGGTCCTTGTCCAGCACGCCAGCCGTCTTCGCTGCGTCGTACGCGGTGTCTTCGAAAATATCCCAGGCGCCGAATACGATGTCTTTCAACCCGGCCAGCGGCACGAAATCCCTGATCAGCGGCGATCGCCCTTCGGTGCGCTTGCCGAGCCGGATCGTGCCCATCTGCGTGAGCGAGCCGATCGGCTTGGCGAGCCCCCGGCGAATGGCGATGACGCCGGCGATCGTGGTCGTACTGACGGCGCCGAGACCGACGAGAAGGATGCCCAGTTTTCCCGTGGGTTCTGCGATTTTCTGCGGATTTTTCACGGGAAGGAACTATATCATCGGCCCATCGGCCAATCGGTTCATCGGCCTATCTAGTCCCTTCCATGCCCTGGTTCAAAAGCGCCACCCCTCAAGAGCCACTGGCAGTGACGATGACCGGCGTGAAGCTCGGTGATCGGCTGTTGATCATCGGCTGTGCGCACGCGAAGCTGGTCGCCCAGCTGGCGCTCAAACCTGGACTCACCGGACGAACGTGTGCCCTGGACGAGGACGCCGCGATGGCGGCGCGCGGCGCCGACACGGCCTTGCGCGAGGGGGCGCTGGTCGAGTCCGAAACGGCGCCGCTCACGATGCTCCCGCACAACGACTCGGCCTTCGACATCGTCGTCGTCAACCACGCCTTTCGCGGGCTTCAGCCGGAGCGCCGGAGCGCCGTGCTCAACGAGGCGCGACGCGTCCTGCGCGACGGGGGGCGCTGCATCGTGATCGAGCCGTCCGGCCGCAGAGGGCTCATGGCACTCGTCTCGGGATCGGGGCCCGGCACCGTCGCAATCGAGAGCGCAATGACCGCCGCCGGCTTTCGCGCCGTCAGAACCCTGGCCGAACACGAAGGACTCGCGTTCGTCGAAGCCGCGAGAAGACGCTAAGACCGTTCGTCCTTTCTGGACGTCAATTGTCTCAAGGCGCATACAGCCCGGCCGTGTCGTCTCCAACAGATTTCCGCGGGAACGGCCGAAAAACGGTGCGCGGACTCCGCCGCACGCCCTGAATCCCACGGCAGGTTTTTTGCCCCTGGGACGGCCACACGTCCAAAGAAATGTCCAGACTGCCATCTGCATCGACCGAAGTCTTCACGGTGCGCGAGATCGCTCTCGCGGCGGGAGTCCCGCCTCGTGTGGCGCGGGAAATGGTGGATTCCGGCGCGGTCGGGACGCTGGACGGAAAATTCCTGAGCGGGGCCCAGGCCACCGACTGTGTGAAGCGGCTCCGTAGCGACCTGTTCCAGCCCGGCCGTAACGAAATGTTCGCCTCCCGCAGTGCCGGTGAACGATCGCCGGCCGCGGGCATCGTCGGTTCGAGTGCCCTGCACGGGGCCTTGCTCGCGGCTCTCGTGATCATGACAACGTGGGGGATCACCTCCGCGCAGGAACAGATCCCCCCCCGCCTCGAACCGATCCGCCTTGTCTTCCTGGCAACCCCCGGCCCCGGTGGGGGCGGAGGTGGCGGCGGACTGAAACAGCCGAAACCGCCCGCAAAGGCGGAGATGAAGAGCCGCACGTCGCTCCGAAGCCCCGTGCCGCCGCCCAAGCCGCCGACGCGCAGAAAGCCGGATCCGGAGCGAGTGACGCCGCCGCCGCCACCCGTGGTGCAGGCGACACCTAAGCCGGTCGATCCCCCTCCCCCGCCACCGCGCCCTGAGGTGACACCGCAAGTCGTGGCGCCGGTTGCGACCGCATCGTCCGACCCGCGAGACCGCGCCGGGGTTCCGACTGAAACACCGGCGGAGCCCGAAAGCCAGGGCAGCGGAACCGGCGGTGGCGCCGGAACGGGCCAGGGAACGGGCCTTGGTGAAGGCTCGGGTTCAGGCATCGGTCCGGGCACGGGTGGAGGCACGGGCGGCGGCCCCTATAGACCGGGGAGCGGAATCACTCCGCCGCAGATCGTGCGCGAAGTGAAGCCTGATTACACTGAAGATGCACGGCGCCGCGGGATCGAAGGGGACGTCGTCCTCGAGATCGTCGTGCGCAGCGACGGCAGCGTCGGCGACGTGAAGGTATTGCAGGGGTTGGGCGGAGGCCTGGATCGCCGAGCCGTTGACGCCGTGCGGCAATGGAAGTTCTCTCCCGCGAAAAGGTTCGGAACGCCCGTGGACGTGCTGGTCGAAGTCGCGGTCGAATTCAAGCTCCGGTAAACGACATGGATGCCATTCTGCTCACAGTAACGGGGATAGCACTGGCGCTGGCTGCGGTCATGGGCGTGCTGCTCACGCGCATGCTGAGCGAGGAGCGGCGCCGTTCCGAGGCGCGGGTCGCACTGCTCTCGGATCTGGCCGCGGACCCTGGAAGGGCCGCGCCGTATGCCGAGATCGACGCGTTCCCGCCTGAGGACATGCGTCCCCGGCCTGAGCCCGCGACCCGGCCGTCGCGGATGCTCGGCTTCGACGACATCGAGCTTCGTCCATCAGTGGAGGACGTGCGCGGCGTCCACGATCTGTTTCACGAACAGGAAGAACCCTCCCCGTGGCCGCGGCGTTTCGCCGTGGT
>JACDCA010000508.1 GCA_013694635.1 Acidobacteriota bacterium
CCACGATGTTGCGGCGCGGCGCGGTGCCGGAGCGGCGGCGATCGCGGTCGCCGAGGACGTGGAGCCTGAAGTAAGCGTCTCGAGCGCGAACGCGAGATCGTTCGCCGATTGAAACCGAAGCTCCGGCGACTTTTCGAGACATCGACGGACGATGCGGTCGAGGGCAGGGGAGATGGACAGTCGCGTGACGTCCAGATCCGGGGGATCCTTCGAGAGGATTGCGCTCATGGTGTCGGCGGCGGTTTCCCCCTGGAACGCGCGCTCGCCGCTGAGCATCTCGTAGAAGACCGCGCCAAAGGCGAACATATCCGCGCGATGGTCGATCGCCTGGGCGCGGACCTGCTCCGGCGCCATGTAGCCGAATGTCCCCATCTCCATGCCGGCGTTGGTGGCCGCGGACGGCCCCCGCGTCATGTCGGGTTCACCCATGTCGATCGACTTGGCGAGACCGAAGTCGAGGATCTTGACCTGGTCATCGCGCGTGATCATCACGTTCTCGGGTTTGAGATCGCGGTGCACGATGCCGCGGGCGTGCGCCGCCGCGATCCCTCGTGCGATCTGCAGCCCGTAGGCGACGGCGCGGCGCGATGGGAGCGGCCCGCTCTCGATGCGGGCCCGCAGGGTCTCGCCATCCACGAGCTCGGTGACGACGAACGCCGTGCTGCCGTCGCGGCCGAACTCGAAGATGGAGAGGATGTTCGGATGGGAGAGCTTCGCGACGCTCATGGCTTCGCGCTCGAACCGCGCCAGCGCGTCCGGATCCGCAGCCAGCTGCGCGGAGAGGACCTTGATGGCCACCTCGCGATCCAGCCGCGGATCGCGGGCGCGGTAGACGTCACCCATCCCGCCGGCGCCGATGGAGCGCAGGATCTCGTACTGCCCGAGACGGGTGCCGTCCAGACTGGTCAAATGCAGGGCTACTTGATGGCGACGATCACGAAGTCGGTCGGCTTGCTGCCGGTGTTCTTCGACTCGTGCGCCACGCCGCGGCCGATGTACTGCACGTCCCCGCGCTTCCAGCTGGTCTTGGCCGGTTTGCCGTCGATCGCGAGCGACATTGCTGCGGGGCCGAGCGCGATCACAATCTGGTCGAACTCGTGCGTCGAACCGGCCGGCTCGGTGAACGACGGGTCCGCCGTCGCACGATACACGACGGCCCTCGGGCCCTCTGCCAGCATCTTGATCGCCATGTTGTCTCGAGCGCTTGGGACCGTCGCCGTGCCGGCCGCCGCAGCCTTGAACTCGACGATGAGGACATCCACCCGTGTCTTGCCGATATTCGCCCCACTGTGGGTGTAGGCCGGCGTGTACATGGCCGACTCGCTGGGCAGATCCGTCTCTTCCGACTTGCCGTCAGGCATCGAGAACCGGACCTTGGCCGCCCCGAGCGGAATCACGACCGAGTCCGGGTGTGAGTGCATCGCGGTTTTCCCGCCGGGGGCCACGTTGGCCTTCAGCACACGCACGCTGGGGTTATCCAGCACCACCGTGTAGTGCGTCGCAGCCACCTTCACCGGATCCTGGGCGAATGCGGCACCGGGGGAGATCACGACGACCGACAACGCCGACAGCAGGGTCCACTTCTTCATACACACTCCTCTTGTCTGAACGCCAACCTTACCTCGGCACGTCGAGCGCAGGGTTCCTGGTGAAGAAGCCGCCCGGAATCAGTTTGAAGCCGACGTGCGTCACCGGCATGATCGGCCACTCCTCCGGGCGCGGAATGTGGGTGACGCCGAGCGTGTACCAGACGACGACGTCCTGGTCGACCAGTGACTCGTTGTTCGCGGCCCAGCGGGGGAGACCGTCGCCGCCGGCGCTTTGATTCGGGTAAGTGCCGGCGGCGCTCAATTCGTCCTCGTGGTACCGCGTGGCCCAGAAGTGACGGTTCACGAATCCCGCGCGCCGGCGCACCTGTGAATTCGGGGCCACGTACGGCATGGCGTTTCCCCCCGGCACGATGATGTAGGCTGGATGATACCCGAGCGCGCTGCGCTCGGCGGTGTTCAGCACCTGCCACGTGCGCGCAGACTGCATGTTCATCGTGCGCTGCGCCGCCGACTCGGTACCGAGCCGCGTCTCTTCCATCACGATCCCGTTGAGATACGGATTCTTTGGCCCCGCGGCGCGGGCGCGCGTGTTCATCTCGTGAACGACGTTCTTCGGCCCGTCCACATCGACGTCGAGCCGGAAGCTGAAGAAGTGCTGGTGGTGGGGCGCGACGACGTTGGCGGCGACGAGATGGCCGGACGATCCCGCCGCGGCGTGGCCGTTCACCGTCGTCTCGCGCACGCCCTTGGGCAGCATGATGCCCGACAGCGCCGCATCCACCTCGAGCACGCCGTCCTGGTGGAACACCCAGTTGACCGCGTAGTCGTAGTTGCCGATCGTCGCGATGGAGAAGATCACGAGCTGACGCGCGCGCCGCGATTCGTTCTTCGTCGAGTAGCCCTCGTAATGCTTCCAGAGCAGGCCGCCGTCACGCTCGTAGATGCCGAGCGCCCGCGGCAGCACATAAGGCACACCGTCATCACCGGCGAAGGTCGCATCGATGAGCGTCGCGTTCTCCGGCGCATCCGTTTTCGGCTCGATCGAGCTGGCCAGACGGCCGACGCTGTACTCGCCGACGTCGAACGCGCTGCGCCAGCGCCAGTTGCCATCGGTGTCGCCGTACGGGACGACCATCTCGGATAGCGAGCCGCGATACAGGATCGGGCGCAGCCGCCCCCCGTCGTCGTACCCGACCGTGTGCAGCACCAGCCCCTCGCGCGGGTGCATGGCGTAGCGGAAGCGCCACTTCTGCCAGCGGACCTCCTGGCCGTTGATCTCGAAGCTGGCGCCGGCGGGCTGAGTAATCACCAGCGGTTTGGGCGCCTCACGCGTGCCGGTGGACTTTTCGTCCAGTTCCTGGCTTGGCGGCGGCAGCGGCAGAACGCCGGTGTCCACGACCTCGACGACCTTCAGCGTATTCATGTCGACCAGCGCAACCACCCCTTCGATCGGACGGCCGTAGAAGTTGGTGGCGTCTCCTCTGAAGTAGGAGAGGCCGCGAAGCATGCGGCTGCCCTTGTACGCCGCCGGCAGCTGACCGGTGGCCCACCCGTCGATCTGCACTGTCTCGAAGTCGGTGATGTCGCGCTTCTTCATCGCGGCCTGCCACCGCGGGTCCGCCTTCACCAGCTTCGACAGGGCTTCGTATTCGCCCGCGAGCACCAGCGGTTGAACGCCCTTGATCTGATTCCACGACACGACCGTGCCGGCCTTCACGTCCACGACCGCTTCGAACGTACGGTTCCCGCGCGCGTCGAGAAGGACCGAGAACGAGTGCCTGGCGATCGGCGCCCCCGGGGCGTAAGCGAGGACCGCGTTCTTCGCCGGCTCCTTCACGGTCATCATGACGAACTGCGCCCCCTCCGGAAACGCGGGATGCGCGCGCAGGACCTTCGTGGTGGCCTGAATTTCATCGGCGGTAAGGGAGTCGAGTGGATGCCCGGACTGGGTCGTGGCGCCCGGGGCCGCCTGCTGGGCGGACGGTCGCGCCGCGGCGAGGGTCAGGACCAGGGAGCCCCACAAGAGAACGGAACAGACGTGGTGCGGTGCGTGGCAGTAGCTCATGATGCGGTGCCGATTATAGGCCTGTCGCGCGCGGCCGCGGACAATGCCGAACGTTATACCGCGTTGGAGGACAGGCGCCTGGCGTCGGACTGCGCTGCCCGTCGCGACATCCTCAGAAGATCTCCGGCGCGAAAAAGGATCCTGAGGGGGTGATTTTGTTCGCCCCGATTAACGACTCGTCATGAGGCTGGCGAGAACGCATATGATTACGCCACTCCGTGACTCTGAAGGCGGGCACCCGCCTCGGCGCGTATGAAGTCATCGCCGCGCTCGGGGCCGGCGGGATGGGCGAGGTGTATCGCGCCCGTCACCTGACGCTGGACCGCGAGGTCGCGGTCAAAGTCCTGCCACCGCACCTTGGCGCTGACGCGACAGCGCGCGAGCGTTTCGAGCGCGAAGCCAGGGCCATCGCTGCACTCTCACATCCGAACATCCTCGCGATTCACGACTTCGGCGTCCATGAGGGGGTGGCCTACGCGGTCACGGAACTGCTGCTGGGCGCGACGCTTCGCGAGCGATTGGAGGAGGCTGCGCTCCCGTTCCGGAAGGTCCTGCAGATCGGCGCGGATATCGCAGACGGTCTGGCAGCGGCGCACGACAAGGGCATCGTCCACCGCGATCTGAAACCGGAGAACGTGTTCCTCACTGCCGATGGGCACGTGAAGATCCTCGACTTCGGTCTCGCGCGCCAGACCGTCGCATTCGTCGGCGACACCTCCGACGGACGCACGATGCAGGCTGTCACCGAGGCCGGCACGGTGATGGGCACTGTCGGCTACATGTCCCCCGAGCAGGTGAGGGGGCAGGTCGCGGATCACCGCGCCGACATCTTCTCGCTCGGATGCGTGCTGTATGAGATGGCCGCGGGCCGGCGCACCTTCTCGCGCGACACGGCCGCAGAAACGATGACCGCGGTCCTGCGGGAAGATCCGCCGGAGTTGCCGCGCGAGTCCGGCGCACGATCCCCGGCGTTCGACAACATCGTGCGCCGTTGTCTGGAGAAGCGACCGGACGAGCGCTTCCAGTCGGCGCGCGACCTGGCGTTCGCGCTCAGGTCGGTGTTCGGATCGTCGGCGTCGAGCGCGCACGCCGTCCCGGTCGCCGCCGCGTCCTCGCGATACCGGTCGCTGGTCATCGCCGGCGCGCTGCTCCTGGGCGGCCTCGGCCTGTTTCTCGCCGGCCGCTTCACGGCTGCTCGAACCGCCGAAACGGCGCCACAGGTCCTCTCGTTCGCCCAGGTGACCGACCAGGCGGGCGTAGAGGCGACACCAACGCTCAGCCCCGACGGCAAGTCGCTGGTCTATGCGAAATCCGTGGGCACCGATACCGACCTGTACATGCTGCGCATCGGTGGCAGGAACGCCGTGCGTCTGACTGCCGACAACCCGAGCGAGGACATAGAGCCGGCGTTCTCGCCCGACGGCGAGCAGATCGTGTTCCGGTCAGGACGGGATGGCGGCGGCATCTTCCTCATGACCGCTTCGGGCGAGTCGGTGAGACGCCTGACCGACTTCGGCTTCTCGCCGAGCTGGTCCCCTGATGGTGCGGAGATCGTTGTCGGGCGGGGCGGCTTGATCACTCCGACCAGCTACCTTTCCACCGCGCACGGTCTGTCGATCGTGACGGTGAAGACAGGTCAGGCACGCCAGCTGGCGATCGACGGGAGGGCAATGCAGCCCGCATGGTCGCCAGCGGGTGCGCGAATCGCATACTGGGGAGTGCGCGGCCAGAGCGGGCAGCGCGACATCTGGACGGTTGCCGCGGACGGCTCGGACGCCGTCGGAGGCGGCGTGCCGGTGACCCAGGACAGCGCGCTCGACTGGAGCCCGTGCTGGTCCCCCGACGGCAGGTACCTGTACTTCTCCAGTACCCGCGGCGGGACGATGAACCTGTGGCGCACACGCATCGACGAGCGTTCCGGACGAGTATTGGGTGAGCCCGAGCCGATCACGACTCCGTCCAGATGGAGCGGTGCGCTCTCGTTCTCGCGCGACGGCACGCGGCTGGCCTTCGCCAGCCTGGACTATCGCTCGACGATCCTCCGAGTGCCGTTTGATCCTGTCCGCGAAGCAGTGGTCGGGCCCCCCGAGCCCATCGTCAAGGGGACACGCCCGATCCGCGATCACGAACTGTCTCCCGATGGCGAGTGGATCGCCTTTACCGAGGCCGGTGTGCAGGAGGACGTGTTCGTCGCGCGCGTCGACGGCACCCAGTACCGGCGGCTTACCGACGACGCGTTCCGCGACCGCGGGCCGGCCTGGGC
>JACDCA010000519.1 GCA_013694635.1 Acidobacteriota bacterium
CCGGTCGGTCGCCACCATGAGCAACGCCGCTTCGCCGGAGTCGAGCGTGATGTCGTAGACGTCGCGAACCTTGCCGCGCCGGTGAACCGTCAGACCATCGAGGGAAGTTTCAAGAACTGGAGTGGAAATAGAGAGCACGGGTGCCTCGCGAAGAAGCGCAGAGCTTACTGGCACGCGGCAAAGACGTCAACTCAATTGCGGATTGTTGATTGCCGATTGTCGATTGAATTACTTCAGTCGCAACAGGATGTCGCCGCGTTGAGCGCGAACGGTGATGAGCGGGCCGCCGCCGCCGATGACCGCTGCGACATGCTGCTCCTCGCGGCTGCTGCCGGTCTCGCCCCCCTGGCTGCCGGTGGTCTCCACCTTGACGCCGCTTTTTGCGAGCGCCTCGTCGACGGTGATCCGGCCGTCCACGGTGCGCGCGTCGATCTTGAGCGGGCCCGGCGGGAGCGTCAGCTCCACGGTTTCATTTCCCTCGTTGTAGATCGACAGCGGAGCGGGGCGCGCCTGCTCGACGCGGATGTCGGTCTCGCGCCCGTCAATCCGCAGTTCGCTCTGAATGCCGCGGACGACCACTTCGCCGGCGCCGGCGTTGATCCTTGCATTACGGACCTTCTCGAGCTTCTCCAGCGTCACGTCGCAGTTGCGCGATTCGATTTCCACGCTGCCCTCGAGCCCCTCGGCGCGCAGCTCGCCGCTTTGCAGCGAGAACGTCGCGTCGCCGTGGACGTTCGCGACTTTCGCTTCCGCGCCGCTGAAGGTCGTGAGTTTCAGCGGCCCGATGTCGGTCAGCGTGATGGCGCTGCCGCGCTGCGTCGCCTGCACCGCGCCCGGCACGCCGGTCACGGTCGTAGTGCCGCGTCCCGTCACGGACAGCGCCGCCGCGTTGGTGACGACCAGCGTGCTGTTCTTCTCGATCCGCAGTTCGAGCCGCGAAGGGACCCTCAGCACGAGAGAGGCCCGCTGACGTCCCTCGCGTGGAAAGTCGACAGAGAGCGTGATCACCGGCCCCGCCGCGTCCACCTTGAGCTTTGTCGCCTGGGCGGTCCGCTCGGCTTCCGCAGTGTCGTACGCGTTGGAGGTCACGTCGAGCTCGGCCTGGATATCGTCGCGTTCCTCGCCGGTGATGGTCACGCCCACGCTGCCGACGTTGATTCGCAGCTCGCGCACCGAGGCCGGCGCCGGAATCGTCGAGGGGATCTTCGCCCTCGCTTCCGCCTGGTTCCCACGAACCTCCCGGCGGATGCTCTCGACGATCCCGCCGACAGACCACCGCGGGCGCGTCGGGTCGGCCGCAGGCGCGGTGGCCTGGTACACGACGACGCCGATCAGGACGAATGCTGCAGCGAGCAGTAACTCACGTTTTCCCATACACTTGGCGGGACTGTTATAGGATTGTAATCCCTAACCTCATCACAAACGCATGCGAACATGGATCCGCGCGATCCTCATACTCGTTTGCACGGTGGCGCTGCTCGCATTTTTCTTCCGCGACGCCAACATCGCCGAAGTGTGGGCCGAAACGCGCCGCGCCAATCCCTGGCTTCTGCTCCTGGCGGTGCTGATCACCGGCCTCACCTATGCCTTGCGGGCCTGGCGATGGCAGTCGCTGCTGGCGCCGATTGGCGCGACCCACTTCGGCAACGCCTTCAGGACAACCGTCATCGGGTTCGCGGCCAATTTCTTTCTGCCCGCCCGCGCGGGAGAGGTCATCCGGCCGTACCTCCTGGCGAAAAAGGAAGGGCTGAACCCCGCCGCGACGTTCGCCACCGTCATTCTCGAACGGCTGCTCGATACTGCGACGGTCCTGCTGCTGTTCGCCCTGTTCGTCTTCACGGTCTCGAGCGGCGTTCTGCTCGGCGACGCAGACCAGCTGGCGGACGTCAAGTTGTGGGGAGGTGTGGCGGCCGCGGCGGCCGTCGGCGGACTCCTCGTCCTGTTCGTGCTCGCCGGTCACCCCGAGCGGCTCGGCCGGGCGGCGGGACGGATCGAGCGCGTGCTGCCGGCGCGCCTGGCGCGCATCGTCGGGCAGTTTGTCGAATCCTTCGCCCAGGGGCTGGCCGTCATGCGCCAGCCGGGCCTGCTCATGATTGCGTTGCTGCAGTCGTTCCCGCTGTGGCTGTCGATTGCGGCCGGCATCTGGCTGACATCACTGGCGTTTAATATTACGTTCCCGTATGCGGGTTCGTTCCTCGTCATGACCGTGCTCGTGGTCGGGGTCGCCGTGCCCACACCGGGTGCCATCGGCGGATTTCACGTCGCCTACCAGATCGCCGTCCAGACGTTTTTCGGCGCGCCGCCAGACAGCGCGTCTGGCGCCGCCATCGTCCTCCACGCCATCTCGTTCCTCCCCGTTTCGCTGCTCGGCGTCATCTTTATGGCGCGCGAGGGGCTGACGCTGCAGCGCGCCCAGGAGCTTGCGAAACGATGAAGTGCCCATACTGCGCGCACCTCGGCGACAAGGTGGTCGACTCGCGCGAGAGCAAGGAAGGGGAGGTGATCCGCCGGCGGCGGGAGTGCCTCGGCTGCGGACGCCGGTTCACGAGTTACGAACGGATCGACGAGATCCCCTACATGGTGGTGAAGAAGGACGGCAGCCGCGAGCGCTTCGAGCGCCAGAAGCTCCTCGCCGGACTGCTCAAGGCCTGCGAGAAGCGCCCCGTGAGCGTGGCGTCGCTGGAAGCCGTCGCCGATCGCGTCGAATCGGCCCTGCAGGAGAAACCGGAACGCGAAATGAGCACCGAGGAGGTCGGCGCGTTCGTCATGAACGAATTGCGCTCGCTCGACAAGGTCGCCTACGTGCGGTTCGCGTCGGTCTATCGCCATTTCCGCGACATCGGTGAGTTCATGACCGAGCTGAAGGATCTGCTCAATGCGAAGGAATAGCTTCTCAGCTGTCAGCCCTCAGTTTCGGCTGGTAGCCAAGAGCTGATGGCTGATAGCTGATGGCTGATAGCTGACATGGCTCTTGCCAGAGACGTAACCCGCCCGGCGCTTCCATCAGCGGAGACACCCGCGGAGCCAATGCGGGGCGAGCGGCGCCCGCTGCGCGACAACCCCCGGCTCATCCTCCTCGGCATCGTCCTGCTCATCGCGGCGCTCGTCGCGATGATGTATCTCGCGGACCAGTCGACGCAGTTCACTCCGGACTTTCTCACCGAGTCGCTGCTCTGGGCGTTGTCGGCCGCCGACATCACGATGCTGCTGGCGCTGGTGTTCGTCCTGGCGCGCAACATCATCAAGCTCGTCGTCGAGCGCCGAAGAGGGCTGCCGTTCTCGCGCTTCCGCGCGAAGCTCGTGCTGGCGATGCTCGGCCTGACGATCATCCCGTCGGTGCTCGTCCTGATCGTCGGCGGCGAATTGATCCGGCAGACGACCGCCCGCTGGTTCGCGGCGCCGATCGAGGAGGTGTTGCGATCCGGCAGGGAGATCGCCGTGGATTACTACGCCGAGCATCAGACGGTCGTGCTCGGCCATGCGGACCGCATTGCCAGGCGCCTGCCGGCGGCGGCGCTGCAGGCCGGCGACGTGGCCGCACTTCGTGCCGCAATCGAGGCGGAGGTCCGCCAGGGGCGCGTCGCATTGGTCGAGGTGTATCGCGTGCCGAGGAACGGAGGTCCGCCGTCGCCGGTGGTTGCCGTCGAATCTCCGTCTCTCCCCAGGGGCCACGCACGAGCGTCGGCCGACCTTCTTGCGGCGCGCATCGCATCTGGGAGCGGCGACAGCACGACTCACGATGCGCTCGCAAGCGGCGGCGAACTCGTTCGCGCCGGTGCGCCGGTCCCTGATCCCGTCACCGGCACCCCGATCGGCGTCGTCATCGCGAGCGATCACCTTTCGGGATCCCTGGCGCAGCATTCACGTCGCCTCACGGACGCCTACGAAGCTTACAGCCGGCTCCTCGTCCTCAAGCCCGCGCTCGAAGGGGTCTATCTGTCGGTCTTCCTGATGATGACGCTGATGATTCTCGTCAGCGCCACCTGGATGGGCCTGTACCTGGCCAAGCGCATCACCAGGCCGGTGCAGCTCCTCGCGGCGGGCGCGCGCGAGATTGGCGCCGGCCGGCTCGACCATCGAATCGAGCCGGAGACGCGCGACGAGTTCGGCTCGCTCGTTGAGGCGTTCAACACCATGGCCGGCGAGCTCGCCGCGAGCCAGCAGAAGCTCGAACGGTCGCGCCTGGATCTCGAGCAGAAGAACATCGAGGTCGACGAGCGTCGGCGCTACTTCGAAACGATCCTCGAGCGGATTGCCACCGGCGTTGTCTCCATCACTGCGGACGGGCGGATCGAAACCGTGAACGCCGCGGCGCTCCGGCTGCTCGGGCTTGGCGAGGACGTGACCGGGCGACTGGCCGACGAAGTGTTTGCCCGCGAGGATCTCCGTCCGCTGCACCAGATCATCCGGAGGGCGCAGGAACACAACGCGGCCCCCGCGGGGCAGGAAGTGGCGCTGGCCCGTGAGGGCCGTGAACTGCACCTGGCGGCCGCCGCGACCGAGCTGCCGACCGATGGGGGAGAGCCGGGGGGCGTGGTGCTCGTGTTTGACGACGTGACGCCGCTGATCAGGACGCAGCGTGTGGCCGCGTGGCGCGACGTGGCCAGGAGGCTGGCGCACGAGATCAAGAATCCGCTGACCCCGATCCAGCTGAGCGCCGAACGCCTCCGCCGTCAGCTCGGCTCCGCGCCGCCAAGTGCGCGCGCACTCATCGAAGAATGCACGTCCACGATCGTGACCGAGGTCGACTCGCTGAAGGCGCTGGTTGACGAGTTTGCCCAGTTCGCGCGAATGCCCGCCCCGAAGGCGATACCGACGGATCTCAACCTGGTGATGGCCGAGACGTTGGGCTTGTACAACGGGCTGCTGAAAGAGACCGTGCTGGAGCAGCACCTCGCGAGCGACCTCCCGCTCGTCCGGATCGACGCCGAACAGATCCGCCGGGTCGTCATCAACCTGATCGACAACGCAGTGGAGGCGCTGGGCGGCGCGGCGGCCGGCGCCCGCCCCGTCGACCGCATCGCGACGATCCAGGTTGCGACACAGCACGACGCCGGCAATGGTGTCGCCCGGGTAACCGTCAGCGACAACGGGCCCGGGATACCGCCCGAAGATCGCGAGAAGCTGTTCCTCCCGTACTACTCCACCAAGCGGCGCGGCAGCGGCCTCGGCCTTGCGATCGTGCGCCGGATCATCGCCGAGCACGGCGGCGCGATCGACGTGGCAGACAACATTCCGTCGGGGACGGTTTTTACAATCGAGCTGCCATGTTGACCGCTGCACGCGTCGTTTGTCCGTTCGGGGACCCCAGGGGATGAAGCCTTCGGTGCTTCTCGTCGATGACGAAGCCGGCGTGCGCAGTGCGCTCGGTGGCGTGCTTCGTGACGAAGGCTATGCCGTCGAAGCGGTCGAGAGCGGGGAAGCCTGTCTCGACCGCGTTGCGCGAGCGGCCTACGACGTCATCGTCCTGGACATCTGGCTCCCGGGGATGGACGGCCTCGTCACCCTCCAGCGGCTGCGCGAGCGGCGCGTGGACGCCCCCGTCGTCATGATCTCCGGCCACGGCAACATCGAGTCCGCCGTGCGAGCCGTCAAGCTCGGCGCCTACGACTTCGTCGAAAAACCGCTGTCGCTCGAGAAAACTGTCCTCGTCATCGGCAACGCCGTTCGACAGCGCCGCCTGGAAGCGGAGAACCGCGCGCTGCGCGCCCACGTCGATCGCCGGTTGACGATGGTAGGGGAGAGTTCTGTGATGGCGCAGCTGCGCGAGCAGGTCGCGATGGCGGCGCCAACCAACGGGCGCGTGCTGATCTTCGGCGAGAACGGCACCGGCAAGGAATTGGTGGCACGCAGCATCCACTCGCTGAGCCGGCGCAGGAACGCGCCTTTCATCGAAGTGAATTGCGCGGCCATCCCCGAGGAACTGATCGAGAGCGAGCTCTTCGGCCACATGAAGGGCTCGTTCACCGGCGCCGTCTCCGACCGTCGCGGCAAGTTCGAGTTGGCCGACGGAGGCACGCTGTTCCTGGACGAGATCGGGGACATGAGGCTGAAGACGCAGGCCAAGGTCCTGCGCGCCCTGCAGGAGCAGGTAGTGGAACCCGTCGGCGGCAACGCGAGCGTGAAGGTCGACGTCCGCGTGCTCGCCGCAACGAACAAGGACCTGCCGTCGGAGATCCGGGCGGGGCGGTTCCGAGAGGACCTCTACTTCCGGCTGAACGTGATCCCGATCTCGGTGCCGCCGTTGCGGCATCGCGACACGGACATCTCCGTCCTGGCGGACCATTTCATGTCGGAGCTGGCCAGGGAGTACGGGCGGCGTCCCAAACGATTCGATGCAGGCGCCCTGACGGGGCTCCGCAGCTACCGGTGGCCCGGCAACGTCCGCGAGCTGCGCAACGTGATCGAGCGGCTGATCATCATGGTGCCCGGCGACACGATCACGCTCGAGGACCTGGCATTCCCAGGCGGCTCCGGACGGCTTACGACCGAGGAGCCCGACGTCGTGGAACACCTTCACGACGCGCGCGACCGGTTCGAGCGGGACTACATTCTCAAGACGCTCGCTGCGCAGCAGGGAAACATCTCGCGCACCGCGGATGTGCTCGGCGTCGAGCGCAGCAATCTGTACCGCAAGATGCGGTCGTTCGGGATCGTCCCCTCCCGCAAGGCCGAAGAGGAAGAAGAGACCGCCTGACCCTCAGTCGGCAGTGTTCATGCGACTCTCGAGCACCTGCTTCTGCGCGCTGAATCCTTCGATCTGCAGGTAGTACTCGGCCGCCGCCATGAGCGCCGCGGCGGGCACGAGACCCACGATTTCGCTCTCGAGAATCGTCACGCCATGGCGCGCGGCCTCGCGCTTCACCATCTCGAATACGCGGAAGATCGGCGTCTTCTGATAGTTCGTCAGATTCATGGATACCTGGGCGAGGTTCCGGTCCTCGAGCATGACGCCCATCGCCTTGACGTATCGAAGGCCTCCTGAGCTGAAGCGGATAGCCGCCGCGATTTTCTTTGCCACCTCCAGGCGGTCGGTATTGAGGTTGACGTTGTAGGCGATCAGGGGCATCCGCGCACCGATGACGCTCGCGCCTGCGGACTCGTGCGGTTGGGAGGGGCCGAAGTCCGGCGCCCCGCCTGGCGATGACATCTTCTCGCGGAGACCTTCGAACCCGCCGCGCCGGATGTCCTCGAGGTTCCTGCGCGCGGGGTCGGTTGCGGCATCCTCGTAGAGATACACCGGGACGGCGAAGCGCTCAGCGACCGTGGCGGCGACGTCCTTCGCCAGGGAGATGCAGTCCGCGATCGTGGCCCCTTCGATCGGCACGAACGGCACGACGTCAACCGCCCCAACGCGGGGATGCTCCCCCTGGTGCGCGCGCAGGTCGATCTCGGCCACCGCGCATTCGAACAGCGCGAGCGTCGCCGCCTTGAGCGCGGGCGCATCGCCGACCATCGTGAAGACGGACCGGTTGTGCGACGGATCGGACGACCAGTCGAGGAGCCGCACTCCAGGCGTCCCGCGAATCGCCGAGGCCATCCGTTCGACGGCGTCCGGGCGGCGTCCTTCGCTCACGTTCGGAATCGATTCAATAATTGCCATCGCAAGACTATAATTCCCCGCAAGCTTACGACCACGCCGACATGACCGAACCGATCCGTTCCGACCGACACGCCCAGGAGGCGGACCGCGATCGGGATGCCCGCATCGAGGAGTTCCTCGTTCTCGGCCTCGACCACTATTTTTCCGAGCAGCACGAACTCGCGATCAACGTCTGGACGCGCGTGCTCTTCATCGACCGCGGCCACGCCCGGGCGCGCGCCTACATCGAACGCGCGCGCAGCGCGGTCGCCGAACGCCAGCGCAAGGCAGACGAACTGCTCCATACTGGCGTGGCGGCACTGGATCGTGGTGATGCCGGCGCCGCGCGCGAGCTGGTGGCGTCAGCCGTGGAGCACGGCGCGTCCAGCGACGAAGCGATGGCGCTGCTGGCCCGGATCGAACGGCTCGAGACCGCGGCGGCGGCGACGCGCACGTTTGCGCCGTCCCCGCAGATGCGGCGGCACGGCCCCCTCACGCCTGCCGCCGTGCCACCAGCCCGCACCAGACTGAAATGGATTGCGGGGGGCGTCGCGGCCGGCGCAATCATGGGCGCCGCCGTCGTCACGCTGCTCCTCCAGCAGGGCGTGGTCGAATGGCCGGTGGGTCTCCCTTCGGATGCGCTCGCGGGATCGGCGCTCACATCGGCGCTTCCCGTGCCGTCGCCGGCGGAGCTGGCGTTGACCCGCGCGCAAAACCTGCACGTCCGTGGCCGGCTGCACGAGGCGCTCTCGGCGCTCGACGCCATTTCGTACGGCGATCCCGTGCGCACGCGGGCGGACGAACTGAAGACGATCATCCAGCGGCAGCTGCTCCGCCGTCCTGATCCGGCAACTGCGGAAGGCACGGCCCGCCGGCCATGAGATGCCCGAAGTGTCAGTACATCAGTTTCGATAGCGGCGACCGTTGCCGCAATTGCGGATACCAGTTCTCGTTGTCGGCGGAGGCTCCGCTGGCGCCCATCGATCTTCCGATCCAGACCGGGAACGAACCCGAAGGACCGATGGCCGATTTCGCGCTCGGTGACCGCTTCCCGCTCTTCGGCAATCGCGATGCGCATGCCGACAGGCCGCTCGTCCGCGCGTCTGCGCCGCCTCGCGCTCCACTGGCCGTGCGGAAGGCCGCGCCCCCCATCGCAAAGCCGGCAGCGGCGGCGGGGCGGCCGAGCGTCCGCCGCGGCCTGACGACGCCGGAGCCCGAGCTCGACCTCGGACCCCCTGATGAGCTGCTGCCACGTGCGAAGCCACGGCGAGCCGTCGTCGACGATGTCGTCCCGGACGAGAATGCATCGGTCGCTGCGCCGCCGACGCTCCGTGCCCTTGCCGCCGTTATCGACCTCGCGGTGATCGGGTCCATCGACGCGGTCGTTCTCCACTACACGTTGAAGATCAGCGGCCTCGAGTATGCCGAGGTTGGCGTGCTGCCGGTCGCGCCGTTTGCCGCCTTTCTCCTGCTGCTGAATGGCGGCTACTTCGTGGCATTCACCGCCGCCGGCGGGCAGAGCATCGGCAAGATGATTGCGGGCGTGAGGGTCGTTCCGGCTGATGACGACGGAGGCTTCGGTCGGGTGCCGCTCGGTCAGGCTGTTCTTCGCGCCGCCGCCTATCTCGTGTCCACGCTCCCCGCGGGCCTCGGTTTTCTTCCCGCGCTCTTCGGCGCGGACAAGCGCGCCGTCCACGACAGGTTGGCTCACACGCGCGTCATCAAGGCGTGACGCGACTCGCCGTCTTCGTCGCGACGGTCGGCTACTGCGGCTACTTCCCGTTCGCGCCAGGCACGGTCGGATCCGCCGCCGGCCTTGTCGTCTACCTTTTCGTGTGGTGGACCGGTTCCCCGATTGTCGAAGTCGGATTGATCGTGGCGCTGTTCGCGGTGGGCGTCTGGGCCGGCACGACGGCAGAACGCTACTTCGGAGGCGTCGATCCTGGTCCGATCGTGCTCGACGAAGTCGTCGGCATGCTGATCACCCTGGCCTTCATCCCCGTCGGCATCTCTGGCGCGCTGGCCGGATTTTTTTGTTTCCGAGTCTTCGATGTGATCAAGCCTTACCCGGCAGGGCGTTTGGAAGCGCTCCATGGCGGCCTCGGGGTGATGGCCGACGATGCGATGGCGGCGGTGTATGCGAACCTGTGCCTTCGCCTCGCCATGTGGCTGATGCCTGGCTGGATCTCATGAGCGCTGCGCTCACGGCGGCGGAGATCATCGCCGTTGGGAGCGAGCTGCTGGGATGGTCGCGGCTCGATACCAATTCGTTGTTCATCACCGAACAACTGGCAGCGCTCGGCATCGATGTGAAAGGGAAGTCGGTCGTCGGCGACGACCGCGAGCGTCTGCGTGCCGTCTTCACCGAGTCGTTGCGACGTTCGGATCTCGTGATCCTGACCGGCGGCCTCGGACCCACCGATGACGATCTGACGCGTGAGGTCGTCGCGGACGCTCTGGCGCTGCCAATGTCGGAAGAACCCGCAATCACCGCGACCATCGCGCGACGGTTTTCCCGCCGCGGGCTCGAGATGCCCGACGTGAACCGCCGGCAGGCGATGGTTCCGCGGGGCGCGACGCCGCTGCCGAATCCTCACGGTTCCGCGCCGGGACTTTTCATCGAGGCGGAGGGCAAGGTGGTCGTTCTTCTTCCCGGGCCTCCACGCGAGTTGCAGCCGATGCTCACGGCACTTTGTGAGCGCGGCCTCCTGTCCGCCCGGGCGGGCGCCGAGCGCGTATTCAAGGTGTCGGTGTTCACCACGCAGCGTTCCGAATCCCACGTGGAGGAGCTGGTGCAGCCGATCTACTCTCGCTGGCGCGACCAACACCCGCCGGTAGAGACCACCATTCTCGCAACGCCCGGCCAGGTGGAGCTGCATCTCTCGTTGCGCGCCGCCGACGAAGCGGCCGCAATGAAGAGACTCGAGTCGGCGCGTCAGCAGCTTGTGGCCGTCCTTGGCGATTCCGCGTTCACGACAGACGGCCGGCCTCTCCACCGGCTTGTCGGCGATATGCTGCGCCAACGGCGGCTGACACTCGCCGCCGCGGAATCGTGCACGGGCGGTCTGTTGCTCGAGCGCCTCACTGGCGTGCCGGGGAGCTCCGCCTATGTTGCCGGCGGCATCGTGGCCTATACGAATACGCTGAAAACGACATTGCTGGGCGTAGAGCCCGCGCTGCTCGAACAGCACGGGGCTGTCAGCGAGCCGGTGGCGGCCGCAATGGCCGACGGGATGCGCGAGCGCAGCGGCGCGGACGTGTCCATCGCCATCACGGGGATTGCGGGTCCGGGCGGCGGATCCCCTGAGAAGCCTGTCGGCACCGTCGTGGTCGCGGTTCTCGCCCCGGGACGGCCGATGTCGGTCCGCACACATTCATTTCCTGGCGGGCGCGAGCACGTCCGGTTCCAGGCGACCCAAGCCGCGCTCGACACGCTGCGCCGCCTTTTGTAGACGTGGGCCTGTTCGTGGCGGCCGAACCATCGTCGACCGCCTTCCGAAGCCGGACCTCACCCCGAGGCGCCCTCTCCGAGCCGCTGCTGCGAGTACCATTGAGCTGATGCTCCCGGTCCTGCTCGGATACCTCAC
>JACDCA010000523.1 GCA_013694635.1 Acidobacteriota bacterium
GTTATGGGGACGCCGCACTGTACTGCAGATTCGCCGACCTCATGCGCCCGGTGTAGAATTCGAGGTCGGAGGATCGAATGGCCGCACGCGTCACCAGCTACCTCGTGGTCGGCATCGTCGCGGTCACACTGATCGCGGGCCTGATCGTCCGCGCCCAGCGCGACGACAGTGACGGACCCGTCGATCTGATCGTCCACAACGGCGTCGTGTTCACCGGCGAGACGTCAGACGACACCGCGGAAGCGGTCGCGGTGCGCGCCAACCAGGTCCTCAAAGTCGGCAGCAATCGCGAAATCATCCGGCTGCAGCGCCCGCAGACGGTGATGATCGACGCAAAGGGAGCCGCCGTTCTTCCGGGCTTCAACGATGCCCACCTGCACCTCATCGAGGGAGGGCTGTCGCTCGACGGCGTCGATCTGTCCGGCGCCGGGAGCATCGAAGATGTCGTCGCGCGGGTCGTCGCCTGGACCGAGCGGAACCCGGGCAAGGGTTGGGTCTCCGGCCGCGGGTGGAAGCTCGATCCGGAACTGGCGCCAACACGTCAGGCGCTCGACGAGGCCGTACCAACGCGGCCGGTGTATCTGCTTTCCGAGGACGGCGCTGCCGCGTGGGTGAATTCGGCTGCGTTGAAGCTGGCGAAGATAGGCCGGCGCACCGACGACCCCGAGAGCGGCCGCATCCTCAAGGACAGGAAGGGTGACCCGACCGGAATTCTCGAGGGTGCGGCGTCACAGCTCGTCGCTGCGCTCCTGCCGAAACCGTCGGCGGACGACCGACTGCGCGCGCTCCGGAACGCGCTCGCCGAGGCGCGGCGTCTTGGCATCACGAGCCTTCAGTCAACCGCCGCCGACACGTCCGAGCTCGAGATGTTCGGGGCGACACGCGGCGAGGACGCGCTCGACGTGCGGCTGTACCCGATACTCGAAGTGCGCGGCGCACGCACCGACGACGAGATCGCCAAGCTGGATCCGGTCCTGGTGAAGTACTCAGACGATCCGCTCATGAAGTCCGGCGCCGCGGCCGTGCCCATGGAAACTTTGGACGAGGACGGCCTCAATCGGCTCGTACGGCTGCTCGACGGCCGCGGCTGGCAGGTGTCCGTCGAACCGGAGACGCTGGAGGAAGCAGACCAGGCGCGGACGGCCTTCGCTCACGCGGTCCGGTCGAACGGCGCCGTGGTTCGCGAGAGGCGGCACCGTCTCGAGCACCAGGATGGCGTGTTCACCATCGTCGGAAAGACGAAAGCCATCGGCAGCGACTGGCCACGCGGGCCGCTCGCGCCGATGCGGGTGCTCCAGGCCGCGCTCGCCTACCATACGCTGAAGGATGCGCTGCGCGCCTACACCTTCGGCGGCGCCTTCGGGTCTTATGACGAGAAGCGCAAGGGCACGCTCGAGCCCGGCATGCTGGCCGACATCGTCGTCCTCAGCGCCAACATCTTCAAGATGGAGCCTTCACAACTGGACACCGTGAAGGTGGCGTATACGATCTTCGACGGACGGATTGTGTACCCTGCCGATCGACGCTCGACCACCTTTCCGTAGTCGCGTCAGCGCAGTAAAAGCTCCACTCGATATCTGCCGTCTCCGGTCGGGCGCAGCACTGCAATCCGCGGCGGCTGGCCGATGACGATCGGCGCCCGTGCCTTCGTCTTCCAGTCCGGGAGATCGATCGACGCCCCCATCTCGTAATCCTCGTCCGGCACGATGGTCAGGCCGCTGGCGTCGATGACGCGAAGGGCGCCCGACGTCCGCAGATCGCCGATGTCGCTGACGTTCGTGGATACCTGCACTTCACGCCTGCCGTCGTTGACTCGCACCCGGCGGTTGCCCGCGATGCCGATGTCGGCGACAAACGGCTGGATGCCGGCGCCGTTGATGACGGTGCCGTTCTTCAGCAGGATGTAGAGCAGGCCGGACTCGTTCATCGGCAGCTCTTCGTACCGGCGTGGGTCTGCCTTCTCGACGCGGCCGGTCGCGAGCGCATCGAGGGCGGAGAGGATCGCGACGAAATTGAGGCGGATCAGGGGAGGATCCACTTCCTCCGAGGGCCACGGGCCCGTCTCGATCAGTACTACGGGAGTGCCCCACAACGTCAGATTGTCCCCGAACGCCCTCACCTCGAACTCGTCGTCGTAGCGGCCGATCTGCCCCGAAGCGAACGGCTCGAGCGCGTCGCGAATGACCGCGCACAGCTTCTTTGTGAGCACTCGCCCGGGGTTCTCGGACCGCTTCTCGTCGTAGGCCACCGAGAGCAGGGAAATGGATGCCGGGCGGGGCGGATTGCCGATCGCCGTCCCCCAGCTCTGGTTGTGAAGGTTGAACCCGACCGTCGGATTGATCCGGTCGCGCAGCCCCTTGAGGGCACGCCCCTCCGGCGTCTGGAGGCGGAGCGCATCACGATTGATGTCGATCCCCTGCGCATTGCGGCGCTGGAAACGTTCGGCGCCGTCCGGATTGAGCATCGGCACGAAATGCAGCGAGAGTTGCGAGAGGATGCGGCGCACATCCGCGTCGTCGCGATGAGTCTCGAGATAGTGGAGGACGTCGAACAGCGCCGCCGTCGCGGTCGGCTCGTCCCCGTGCATCTGCGACCAGAGCAGTACGGCAGTCTGCCCGCTGCCGGCGCGAAGGTGATGAATGGAACGCCCTTCGACCGATTCGCCGATCTGCTCGAGTGAGAACATGTCGGGGCGTCGCGCCGCGACTTCGCGCAGGCGCCCCACGACCTCGTCGTGCGTGATCAGCGGAGGGGTTGCGGGTGACACGCGTTCGGCGTCCCAGGCGCGCGCGAGCGCCTGAGGCGTCAGGCCCTGCGCGGGGACCTGAAACGCGCCCGCTCCGGCCGTGAAAACGCCGGCGACGCACAGAGAGACCAGCCGGTTCCTGCAGCGCATGTCGTCAGCGGTAATGCAGACGGAACAGCGTCGTCGTATCGCCACGGCTGACCAGGAACAGATCGCCGTAGTCGGAGTCGGCCAGCTTGGGCGGATTCTCGACACCAAGTTTTCCGAGGACCTCGGGCACCGTGTTGGAGTGTCCAACGACCAGCGCCCGGCCGGTGACAGCCTTGACCTTCTCGATGAGGCCCTGCGTATCCTTCGCGCTAACGACCGTTGCCTGAATGCCGAGCAACTTCGCGAGCGGCTCGGCTGTCTGCTGCGTCCGCTTGTACTCCGTGACGAAGATCACCGTGACGCCGGCGTCCTTGAGCATTGCGGCGAGCGACTGCGCGCGAGTGCGGCCGATATCGGACAGCTCCGGATCGGTCGCCATCGTGGTAGCGCCGCTGCCCGCATCCGCCCTCTCGGCGTGGCGGACTACGAAAACGGCGTTCTGCGCAGCCGCATCAATCACCGTCGCGAGGAGCGCCGCCGCTACCAGGGGAAATAAGCGTTTCATCCAGCCTCCTGAGTGCGTGGGGGGCATTGTTTATCGGCGGGGCCCCCTGCACCCCGCCTAGCGGCCTTCACTCGCTACCGCTCCGTTCCGGCCGCGGAGCGCAATCAGATAGAGCACGGCGCCGGCCGCGAGCGCGTATGCGCCGGAAATCAGCTGCTGTCTGGTCGCCCCGAAAAGGATCGCGAGTGCAATGAGGATAGCGAGAGAGGGCACGATCGGACCGCCAGGGACGGTGAACCGGGGCGGGTTTACCTGTCCGCCGAAGCGCGCCGCGCGAAGGCGGATCATCGACGCGCACGTCGCGACATAGACCAGGAGCCGGCTGATGGCGCTCGCCGCCGCCAGCGTCGCAAAGCTCCCGCTCAGCGCGAGCATGAGCGACACGCCAGCCGTCGTCAGGATGGCATTGGAGGGCGTCCGGAACTTCGGGTGGACGTAGCCGAAGACGCGCGGAAGATCTCCCTGCTCGGCCAGCGCATAGAGATTCCTGGAACCCGACAGCGCCTGCCCCATGTTGTTGCCGGAGGTCGACATCACCGCTCCGAGCGTGATCATCACCGCGCCCAGGGGCCCGATGAAGAGCGCCGCGGCGTCGGCGAGCGGCGTCGTTATCTCCGGCGAAGCGAGCCCCGGAAGCGTGCCGAGGGCGACGAGCTGCGCGAGCGTCATGATCGCGGTCACGATGACGATGGTCATGATGAGCGCAAAGGGAATCGCGCGGCGCGGGTCCTTCGCTTCCCCACCGAGGACGGGAACCACTTCGTATCCGCCGAACGCGAATATCAGCAGGAGTGCGCTGGTCGACAGCTGCGTCGTGGTCAAGGCCGCGGGAGCTGCAACCCTCCCCCAGTCGATGTAAAACATGCCGATCGCGATGAAGATCGCCAGCGGAATGAGCTTGCCGGCCGTCAGCAGGTTCACGACGAAGCTGCTCTGCTTGATGCCGCGGATGTTGATGGCCGCGAGCAGCACGATGATGCTGGAGATCAGCACCGAGCGCCAGACCCCGGTTGTCACCGCCGGCCAGTAGAAGCCGACTGACGACACGAGGACGGTGATCACCGACGCCCAGCTGGCAGCGCGGGTGAACCACATCATCCAGCCGACTTCGAAGGCCAGAAAGCGGCCGAACGCGGCGCGCGTGTACAGGTACGGGCCGCCGGTGCCTTCGAAACGGCTGCTCACCTCGGCAAAGGAGAGCGCGATGAGCATCGACGAGACGCCCACGGCGGCGACCATCCAGGGGCTCCAGGATCCGGCGTGCAGCGCCAGCGCCGCCGGCAACGCGAATACGGCGCCGCCGATGACCTGATTGACGCCGATGGCCGTCAGGTCCCAGCGACCGAGCTCCCGCCGCAACGCGGGCGCCGGTGTCACGGTCGACTCGCTGACCATTTCAGGTCCGCGCGCCTGCCAGGCGACGCTTCGGCTCCTATCTGTGGCACTTCGGAGTTGTATCATGCTCCAGATGGAAACCGACCTCGTCGTCAAGCCGCGTGACGTGATGCCGCAGGGTGCGTCGACGCTGCCGGCCGCCTTCTACACCGACGAGACCTACTTCCAGCGCGAGATGGAGCGCCTGTACGCGCGCATGTGGGTGTGTGTCGGGCGGACCGAGCAGGTGGAGAAGCCGGGACGGTTCATCGTCCGCGAGCTGCTCGGCGAGAGCATCATCGTGACGAGCAACGCGGCGGGAAAGGTGAACGCGTTCTACAACGTCTGCCGGCACCGCGGCACGAAACTCTGCACCGAGCGTGAAGGGTCATTCTCGGGCAGCATCCAGTGCCCGTACCACGCATGGACGTATGACCTCGATGGACGGCTGATCGGCGCGCCGCACATGGAGGAGGTGCCACATTTCGCCAAGGGGGATTTCCCGCTGAACCGCGTTCACGCGGACCTCTGGGACGGGCACATCTTCATCAACCTGTCGCCCGATCCCTCCCCCCTTCGCCAGCAACTCGCGGGGCTGCCCGAGAAATTTGTTCCCTGGAACATGCAGGACCTCCGCCTCGGGCATCGCATCGTCTACGACGTCAAGGCCAACTGGAAGCTGATCATCCAGAACTACAACGAGTGCCTGCACTGCCCGAACCTTCATCCGGCGCTCAACCAGCTGTCGCATTATCTCAGTGGGGAAAATGAGCCGCTGCAGGCGACCTACATGGGCGGCCGGATGGACCTGCGGCCGGGGGTCGAAACGCTATCGATGGATGGACGCTGCTCGCGCGGTTTCCTGCCGGGGCTCTCGGAACAGGACGTCCGTCGCGTCTACTACTACGCGATCTTCCCGAACATGCTCCTCAGCCTGCATCCCGACTACATGCTCGTGCACACGCTCTGGCCTCAGTCAGCCGGCCGGACAATCAACGTGTGCGAATGGCACTTTCACCCGAAGGAGCTCGCGGAGTTGGAGTTCGACCCGATGGACGCGGTCTCCTTCTGGGATATGACGAACCGGCAGGACTGGCACGTGTGCGAGCTGTCGCAGGAGGGGATCAAATCGCGGGCGTATAGACCCGGCCCCTACTCCAACCGCGAGGACTTGCTGTACGCCTTCGATCGAATGATCGTGGGTGTGCACGGCGCCGACGTTCGGTGAACCGCTGGGATCACCACAGAGACACGGAGACACAGAACAATGTGTTCTCTTAACTAGAGAGTGCTCTGTGCTCTCTGTACCTCTGTGGTGATGCAGGCGCTCGCTGAAATCACGCCGGCGGCGTTAGCGTCTTTCTCTTCGGGTCGAAGAACGGCGTTTTGACGACCGTGGCGCCGACGCGATAGCGGACGGCTTCCACCGTCATCTCGATCTGGAGGCGCGTGCCGTCGGCGTAGTGGGGGCGATCGACGGTCGCCAGGGCGATCATCCTTTTCATCACCGGCGACCACGTCGTCGACGTCGCCCGGCCTACCTGCCGACCGGCACGATAAACCGGCACCGCGACTCGGGACGTCGTGGCACCGATCGACGGAGCGAGACCGAGCTTGTCGTACACCGCTTCGACTTCGGTCCAATCCACCTCGAGGCCGACCACCTGTCGAGGATGCCCCTTCTGATGCTCCTTGCGGAGCGCGTGCTGGCCGATGAAGCGCGCCTTCGAAAGGCTCACCAGCCTCCCCAGGCCCATCTCGTACGGAGAGTATTTCTGCGCATCGATGAGGGCCTTCTTGCTGCTGAAAAAATCGACGTCGATCAACAGCAGTCCGGCTTCCACGCGCGCGACATCGAGAGCGAGCATCCCGGCGGGCTTTATGTCGAACGGCTTGCCCCCCTCCATCAGCGCGTCCCACACTCGGACGGCGTCCTTCGCAGACATCCAGATCTCGTACCCCAGGTCACCGGTATAGCCGGTACGTGAAATGTCCACGGCCACGCCGGCTATCGCCCCACTGGTGACGCGGAAATATTTCAGACTGTCGATGTCCGCTTCCGAGACTGCGCGAAGCACCCGGGCAGCCGTCGGCCCCTGCAGCGCGAGCGCGGCGATCTCTTCGGAAATGTCTTCGATGTGAAGGTCCATCCCGGTGGCGTTCTGCGTGAACCAGCGGAGGCTCGGGTCGGCGGCCGTCCAGCGGAAGCGCTGGTCGGCGAGGCGTGACACCGTTCCGTCGTCGATCACCTTGCCGTGCTCGTCGCACCACGGCGTGTAGAACACCTGGCCGACGGTCATCTTTGCGACGTCGCGTGTGATCAGGCGATCGATGAATCTGGCAGCGTCCCGTCCCGTGATCAGGTATTTGTAGAGCGGAGAAACGTCGATCAGCGCCGCGGCGTTGCGGATGGCATTGTACTCGTGTTCGTGGTGCCCTTCATAGGCGCTGACCGCGTAATAGCCCGACCATTCGCGGTAATTGAGGCTCTCGCAGAGCGCAAATGTCCGCTGGTGGACCGCTGTACCAATTGGCATCGTCACTCGAAATTATAGCGGCCGGAACGGAGCGAAAGCGAGTGAAGGCCACCAGCCGGGGTGCCGAGGTGCGTTCGCATGAGCGGCCGGAACGGAGCGAGAGCGAGTGAAGGCCGCCAGCCGGGGTGCAGGGGGCCCCGGCGATAAAGATTAGAGTAGAATCGCCGTGCCCTTCCGATGCTGGACCTGCTCTGCTCGCGCACCGCTGGACTCTGACAAGGCTGACCGCTGAAGTGTGAATGCTGAAGTAAGGCTTCAGCATTCGCCGCGGGAACTCGCTTTCCCACTTATTTCAGCCTTCACAATTCAACATTCAGCATTGCGATGAACAAGTACGACGTTATCGTCATTGGCGGCGGGCACAACGGGCTGGTCAACGCCGCCTATCTCGCGAAGGCGGGGCGGAAGGTCCTCGTGCTCGAACGCCGCCATGTGCTTGGAGGCGCCGCCGTCACCGAGGAGATCTACCCGGGGTTCCAATACTCGGTCGCCTCGTACGTAGTCTCGCTGCTGCGGCCCGAGATCATCCGCGAGCTGGACCTTCCCCGCCACGGCCTCGAAATCCTGCCCCTGGACGGAACGTTCACCCCGATGCCAAGCGGGGATCACCTCTGGCGCGTGAACGATCACGCCAAGACACGCCGGGAGATCGCGAGGCACTCGAAGCTCGACGCCGAGGCCTACGACGAGTACGGCAAGGCGATGGTGGAGATGGGGCGCTTCGTGAAGCCCATTCTCACGATGACGCCACCGGACCCGACATCGCTCGAGCCGCGCGGGCTGATGAACCTGCTCTTCCTCGGCCGGCGGTTCCAGGCGCTCAGCGACCAGGACAAATACAACCAGGTCCAGCTGATGACCATGAGCGCTGTGGACTTTCTCGACCAGTGGTTCGAGACCGACGTCCTCAAGGCCACTATGTCGGCGTCGGGCATCATCGGCACGTTTCTCGGCGTGCGTTCCCCAGGCACCGCGTACGTGCTGCTCCATCACTACATGGGGGAGATCGACGGCGCGTTTCGTTCGTGGGGGCTCTCGCGCGGGGGCACGGGAGCAATCTCCCTCGCCATCGCCGATGCGGCGCGCGAAGCGGGGGCTGAGATCCGCACCGAGACCGCCGTCTCGAAGATCATCGTGAAGGACGGCGCGGCCAGCGGCGTCGTGCTCGCCAATGGCGACTACATCACCGCGGACGTCGTGTCGTCCAGCGTCGACCCGAACCTCACGTTCCTGAAAATGGTCGGCACGGAGCACCTGCCGTCAGGCTTCGTGGACGACGTGAAGCGATACAAGTACCGCGGATCGTCGGGGAAGGTGAACCTCGCGCTCGACGCGCTGCCGAATTTCACAGCCATGCCTGGTGCCGGCCCACACCTGCGCGGCGCCATCTCGATCTCGCCGGGCGTGGAGTACATGGAGCGCGCATACGATGAGGCGAAGTACGGGCGCTACTCGCGCCGTCCCTACATCGACATGGTCATTCCGAGCCTGACGGATCCGTCGGTCGCGCCGCCCGGAAAGCACGTGATGTCGTGCTTCGTTCAGTACGCCCCGTACAACCTGAAGGAAGGGGGCACATGGGACGACCATCGCGAGGCCTTCGGCGACACCGTGATCAACACCATTGCGGAGTACGCACCCAACATCAAGGACATCATCCTGCACCGCCAGGTGCTGACACCGCTCGACATCGAACGAACGTTCGGTCTTACCGAGGGAAACATCTTCCAGGGTGAGCTGACGCTCGAGCAGTTGTTCTTCCTCCGCCCCGCGCCCGGTTGGGCGCAATACCGAACGCCCGTCAAGAGTCTCTATATGTGCGGCTCGGCCACGCATCCCGGCGGCGGAATCATGGGAGCGCCAGGCCGCAACGCCGCGCAGAAGATCATCAAGGACGGCAGGCGTTGAGCGCGATCATCGTTATCGGGGCCGGTCACAACGGAATGACGACGGCCTTCTATCTTGCGAAGGCCGGGCACAAGGTCACGATGCTCGAGCGCCGGCCTGTTGTCGGCGGATGCGCGGCAACGGAGGAGTTCGCGCTCGGATTCCGGGCGCCGCTGGCCAACGCGGTGGGACCGCTCCGCCGTTCCGTGATCCGCGACATGGGTCTCGCGACTCGCGTGCAGTTCATCCATCCCGATCCGAGGCTGGTGGCGCTGTCGCCGGACGGCCGCGCACTTCCCTTCTCGGCGGACATCGGCCGGACGGCTGAAGCCATCGGCGCCTTTTCACAGAACGACGCGAGGCGCTACCCCGAGTTCTGCGAGACGCTGAGGCGTCTGGGCGTTTTTCTGTCCGGGCTGTTCGATTTGACGCCCCCGTCGATCGATGCTCCGGCGGCAGGCGAGATGTGGGAGATGCTGAAGGTCGGGAAGCGCTTCCGCGCCCTGGGACGCACCGACAGCTTCAGGCTGCTGCGGTGGGGACCCATGGCGGCCGCGGACCTCGTGAGCGAGTGGTTCGAGACCGATCTTCTCCAGGCCGCCGTGGCGTCGCGCGGTGTGTTCGGCACGGCGATGGGCCCCTGGTCCGCCGGGAGTGGCGCCGTGTTGCTCCTGAACGCGGCGATCGATGCGGCGCCAGGCGGCAGCAGCGTCATGGTCAAGGGAGGCCCCGGCGCACTCGCCCTCGCCATGGCGGAAGCGGCGCGCGGCGCGGACGTCCAGATCCGCACGAGCGCAGCCGTCTCACGCATCCTCGTTGGCGACGGCAAGGCAGCCGGCGTCGTGCTGGCCGACGGAACGGAAATCGCTGCGGATGCCGTCGTCTCGAACGCCGACCCGAAGCGGACCTTTCTCGGCCTCGTGGATCCGATGGATCTCGATCCGGGCTTCCTGACGAAGATCCGCAACTACCGGTCGCGCGGAACCGTCGCGAAGGTCCACCTCGCCCTCAATACCGTCCCGGTCTTTCGTGGCGTGGCCGATCCTGCAGATCTTCACGGGCGGATCCTGGTCGCCCCGGGCATCGACTACCTGGAGCGCTCGTTCGACGCGTGGAAGTACGGGGAGTTGCCGCAGGAGCCGTTTCTCGACATCTCGATCCCAACGCTGAGCGACCCGTCGCTCGCGCCCGCGGGCAAGCACGTCATGTCCGTGCACGTGCAGTTCGTGCCATACACGCTCGCGGGCGATCGCAGCTGGAGCGACGCACGCCAGGCGCTTGCCGCAACCGTCCTCGCCACGCTCGAGAAGTACTCGCCCGGCATCGGCTCCGCCATCGAAACGGCGCAGGTGCTCAGCCCCGTCGATCTCGAACAGAACTACAGTCTGACGGGCGGGCAGATTTATCACGGCGAGCCCTCCCTCGATCAGGTGTTCACGATGCGGCCGATTCTCGGCTGGGCGCGTTATCGTTCACCGATCGAGAATCTGTTTCTCTGCGGCTGCGGCACACACCCCGGCGGCGGCATCACCGCAGCCTCCGGACAGAATGCGGCGCGGGAGATCGCGCTCGCTTTAAAATCGGCTTAGAAGAATGGGGACAGCCACCTTTTTCACTGCATCCATCGGAAAAAGGTGGCTGTCCCCATTTTTTCGCGGGAAAAGGTGGCTGTCCCCGTTTGCTGTCGCCGTTCTGTGCGTCCTGACAGTGGGCGCAGGGGCCCGGCAGGCGGCCCCGGGCCTGTTCGGGTTCATAAGCGACAGAGCGTCATCGCAACGTGCGCTCGAGTCGAAGCTGCTCGCGAGTGTCTCCGCCGAACGGATGCGGACGGATCACAAACATCTCGCCTCCACCCCGCACATGGCTGGCACACCACGCGATCGCGAGCTGGCCGAATGGACGCGCGATCAGTTCTCCGCGTACGGGCTCGAACGGGTCGCGATCACGACACACGAGGTGCTGCTGCCGTATCCGGTCGAAGTGAGCGTCGAGATGACTGCGCCGGCTCAGTGGCGCGCCTCGATGCGTGAGGATCCAATCCCCGGCGACGACTACACGCAG
>JACDCA010000545.1 GCA_013694635.1 Acidobacteriota bacterium
GCCGTCTGACGCGTGCCGCATCTTTTCGATGAGCTCGCGGTCCTTCCGGCGAAAATACTCTTCCTCGCGTTTGCGGATGTCGTCGGTGATGCCGTGATCGTTATTTGACACGCCTGCCTCCTGCAGAGGATGCCATCCTAACACTCCCGACACTCCCGACCGATCAACTTGACATGCGACGCGCCGCCCCGCTACTGTTGCTCTCGTGACCTTCGCGTTCGCGGCAACCTTCCGCTCGTTGAATCGGGGCTTTAATTGCCCCGGCGGGCGCAGTCTTGCCACGGCCGCATGCTGAAGTAGTTCAACACAAGCAACGCCGCACAAGACTCGAGCCCGCCAGGTCAAACTGGCGGGCTTTTTCATTTTGGGCGGTATTCAGCGTTGGGCAGTCAGCATTGAGCATTCAGTGTTGTTTTGAGGGGTCGCCAAGCCGGTAAGGTACCTGACTGTTACTCAGGCCATGCGCAGGTTCGAATCCTGCCTTCTTGTCAGCGAAGGAGCTCCGGCTGGCTAGCGGGCCGGCAGTACCGCAGGCGAGGGGGCGCCACTGTGGACATCAAGGAGGCATGATGCGTATTGCGTTCCAGGGAGAACCCGGCGCTTACAGCGAAGCGGCGGCCCTGCGGTTTGCACCGGAGGCCATTGTGATGCCGTGCCGCAGCTTTGAAGACGTGTTCGCGGCGGTCGCCGAGGGACGCGCGACCCGGGGGATCCTGCCGATGGAGAACTCGATCGGGGGAAGCATCCATCGGAACTACGATCTGCTCGTCGAGCACGAGCTGCCGATCGTCGGTGAAGTGGAGATCGCGGTGGACCACTGCCTCCTGGTCCGGCCTGGAACGCGCCTCGAGGATCTCGCGATCGTGTACTCGCACCCACAGGCGCTCGCGCAGTGCGAGCAGCGCCTCGCCCGGATGGCCGGCGTCGAGATCGTCGCGGTGTACGACACCGCCGGCGGCGCGAAGATGGTCGCGGAAGGGGAGCGCGCCGATGCCGGCGCAGTGGCGTCCCGTCGCGCCGCTGAGGTATTCGGTCTCGAGGTTGCCGCCGAGAAGATCCAGGACTACGACGACAACATTACCCGCTTCGTCCTGATCGGGCGGACGCCTGCGGCCGCCGAGGAAGCCACCAAGACCTCGCTGGTCTTCGCGCTGCAGAGCACCCCGGGTGCGCTGCACAAGGCGCTCGGCGGCTTCGCCCTTCGCGACATCAACCTCACGAAACTCGAGTCACGCCCGATCCGCGGACGGGCGTGGGAGTACATGTTCTACGTCGATGTCGACGTCGCGCGGCAGTCACTCGAGTGCGGCCGCGCCATTACCCACCTGGGCGAATTCTCCCGCTGGGTGCGCGTTCTCGGCAGCTATGCCGCCTGGAACCACGGCCCCGGGGATCTGCGGACCTGAGGACTTCAAGAACGGCATCATCGACCGCAGTGAGGCGCCGACTTCCTCGATCGGATGCCGCTGCTCCCGCGCGCGCACCTCGTTGAACCAGTGGCGGCCGCCGCGATCCTCCTCGATCCAGCGGCGCGCGTAGGTGCCGTCCTGGATCTCCGCGAGCATCCGGCGCATCTCTTTCCGCGTCTCCTCGGTCACGATTCTCGGTCCGCCTGTGTAATCGCCGTGTTCCGCGGTGTCGCTCACCGAGTAGCGCATGTAATTGAGTCCGCCTTGATACATCAGGTCGACGATCAGCTTCAGTTCGTGCAGGCACTCGAAGTATGCCACCTCCGGTTGATAACCCGCGTCGGTGAGCGTTTCGAAGCCGGCCTTGACCAGCGCGCTGACGCCGCCGCAAAGCACCGCCTGTTCGCCGAACAGGTCGGTCTCGGTTTCCTCGGCGAACGTCGTCTCGATGACGCCTGCGCGCGTGACGCCGAGCGCCTTCGCGTATGAGAGGGCGAGCGCATGCGCGGCTCCGCTCGCGTCCTGATGGACGGCCAGGAGCGCCGGCGTTCCGGCCCCTTCCTCGAACAGCTCCCGCACCCGGTGGCCTGGCGCCTTGGGGGCGATCATCGAGACGTCCACATCACCGGGCATGTCGAGCGTTCCGAACCTCACGTTGAACCCGTGCGCGAACATCAGCGTGTCACCGGACCGCAGGTTCGGCCGGATCGCGTCCTTGAAGAGCGCCGCCTGCACCGTATCCGGAACCAGCACCATGATCACGTCCGCCCAGTCGCAGGCGGCTGCCGGCTCGACGACGGTCAGCCCCCGCGCACGCGCCCTCGCGCAAGATGCGCTGGTGGGCTGGAGCCCCACGCGTACGGTGACCCCGCTGTCGCGCAGGTTCAACGCGTGCGCATGTCCCTGGGATCCGTAGCCGAGAATCGCGACCTTGCGTCCCTGGATGATGCCGAGGTCCGCGTCGCGGTCGTAGTACACCTGCTTCATTGATCCTCCAAAGCCAGCCCGGGGCTGGACGACGGCTACACCGAATACTACGGCTACACCGAATACGAAATGCCCTCATCGACCTCGAGCGCCCCCGAAGGACGCTCGGTGCTCTCGGCGCCGCTGCCGCGGGCGATGGCGATCCTTCCCGTGCGGACCATTTCCAGCACCCCATACGGCCGCAGCACTTCGAGCAGACCGTCGATCTTCGCTTCCGATCCGCTCATCTCGAGGACGATGGATTCCGGGGCGACGTCGACGATCCGGGCGTTGAAGACGTGGGCGAGCTGCACGAGGGAGGTCCGTGTCTGCTGGTCCGCCGTCACCTTGATGAGCGCCAGGTCGCGGACGATCGCCGGCCGGGTCGTGATGTCCTCGACGCGGAGAACGTTGACGAGTTTGTAGAGATGCGCCTGGATCCGCTGCGCGCCGCCAGGATCGGTCTGCACGACCGCCGTCATCCGTGACACGCCCGGGATCTCACTGTGGCCGACAGCCAGCGAGTGAATGTTGAACCCGCGACGTCTGAACAGCGACGCAACCCGGTTCAAGACTCCCGGCCTGTCTTCGACATAAACCGCAAACGTATGTAAAGACACGTCAACTCCTAATTGCCAACTCCCAACTCCAAAAGTGTCCGGGCGTCGATTAGAACCGCCGAGTCCCGAGCTCGGGACCCGAGCCCCGAGCAGCATCAGTCCGCCCCGGTCTCAGCAATCGGGTTCGGTCTGCGGATCATCGCGTCGAGGTCGGCCCCCGCGGGAACCATCGGGTAAACGGTGTCCTCCTGCTCGACGCGGAAGTCGATCACGACCGGGCCGTCGTGAGCGCGGGCGTCGGCGATGGCCGGCAGCACCTCCCCGCGGATCGACACCGCGGACGCGTGGATGCCGAACGACTCGGCCAGCTTGACGAAATCAGGGCCGGAGAGCGGCGTCGCTGCATAGCGGCGCTCGTAGAAGAACTCCTGCCATTGCCGCACCATTCCAAGGAACCCGTTGTTGATGATTGCCACCTTGATCGCGAGCCGCTCCTGCACCGCCGTCGCCAGCTCGCACATCGTCATCTGGAAGCCACCGTCGCCGACAATCGCCCAGACCTCCGCGTCGGGCCGCGCGCGCTTGGCGCCGATCGCCGCCGGCACGGCGAATCCCATGGTCCCCAGTCCTCCCGACGTGATGAGGGAGCGCGGAGCATCATGGTGGTAGTACTGCGCCTCCCACATCTGGTGCTGGCCGACGTCGGTGACGATGATCGTGTCGGAAGTGGTCGCCCGCCACAAATCGTTGATCACATGCGCGGCGTAGAGGTGCCCATCGTCGGGGAGTTGCTGAATGTCTCGGACCGCGGCGTCCCCGCGCACGCCGGCGATGCGCTGTGCCCACGCGGCCCGCTCGTTGACCGCAATTGCCGGCAGCAGACGCTCGAGTACATCGCGCAGGTCGCCGATGAGGCCGGCGTCCACGCGCACGTTCTTGTTGATCTCCGCGGCGTCGATGTCGATATGGATCTTCTTTGCGTGCGGCGCGTAGGTCTTCAGATTGCCCGTCACGCGGTCGTCGAAGCGCATGCCGCACGCCAGCAGCAGGTCCGCCTCCTGGATCGCGGTGTTGACCCACGCCTCGCCGTGCATCCCCATCATTCCGAGATTGAGCGGATGCGAGGCGGGAAACCCGCCGATCCCCAGCAGTGTCACCGCGACCGGGATGTGCGCGCGCTCGGCGAGCTGGCGGAGCGGATCCATGGCGCCCGAGATCATGACGCCGTGGCCGGCGAGAATGACCGGGCGCTCGGCGGCATTGAGCAGCGCAGCAGCGCGCGCGAGCTGTTCCTGCCCGATGGGGTGGGCATGTCGCCAGCCTGGGATCGTGGGCGCCGCCGCATCCCAGTCGAAGATGCATGACGCCTGCTGGGCGTCTTTTGTGATGTCGATCAGCACCGGGCCGGGCCTGCCCGCCTTGGCGATCACGAACGCTTCGCGCACCGTTTTCGCGACGTCCTCGGCCCGCGTGACGAGGTAGTTGTGCTTGGTGATGGGCAGCGTGATGCCGGTGATGTCGATTTCCTGGAAGGCGTCGCTCCCGATCAACCGGCTGCCCACCTGGCCGGTGATACACACGATCGGCGAGGAATCCAGCATTGCGGTGGCGATACCCGTGACCATGTTCGTCGCCCCTGGACCCGACGTGGCGACCGCCACGCCGACGCCGCCGGTCGCGCGGGCGTAGCCGTCGGCCATGTGCGTCGCCCCCTGCTCGTGACGCACCAGCGTGTGACGGATCGGATAATCGAGCAGCGCGTCGTACGCCGGCAGAATCGCTCCGCCCGGATAGCCGAAGACTTCGGTCACGCCTTCGCGGACCAACGATTCCCAGAGGATCTGCGCGCCCGTGAGTTTCATGCCCGGTGTTTCCTCGGTGTTTCTTCTGTGACCCATGCGGTGACGGCCCCCGTGGACGCAGAGGACACGAGCCGCGCGTACTTCGCCATGACACCGCGAGTGTGCCGCGGCGCGGGAGGCGCCCACTCGGCGAGCCGGGCCGCGATCGCGGCGGGGTCGAGCTCGACATTGATCGAACGTTCCCCGGTGTCGATC